>JBBQSW010000063.1:0-12503 GCA_038213575.1 Chitinophagales bacterium
AAAAGAAGCCGACGCTACAGCCGAGCGCGTGGGGCAAGGACGGCACCACGCGCCAGCTGTCCAGCGCCCAGGAGGGGCCGCAGCGGAGGTTCAAACCAAGCCAATAGTATCGTCGATAACGCCGATTCAAACCAAACGCCCCTTTGATTCGCCCACGCCCTTGGAAATGGGGAGTGCTGAAAGTGAAAACGACCAGCCGATACAGACAAAGGCAGAAGGAGCGGCTGAAACGGCCTCTCCTGCTTTGGAGTCCCAATTGCAATCGTCGAAAGGTCAGGGCAGCCCGCTCCCGGCAAATACTCGCTCGGGCATGGAGTCTGACTTCGGGGCCGACTTTAGTGGCGTGCGGGCGCATACTGGGAGCGATGCGGTGCAGATGAGCCAACAATTGGGGGCAAGGGCGTTTACCCATGGCAATGATATTTATTTTAACCAGGGGGAGTATCAGCCGGGATCAGAGGGGGGGGATCAGTTGTTGGCGCATGAATTGACGCATACGGTGCAGCAGGGGGGAATAAAACACAGAAGCATTCAACGGGTGATCCCGGCTACGGCTACTCCCCCACCGATAACTGGGACTACAACCGCCGCTGCAGCATCTACAGGTGCATCCGTACCTGCGAGAGTAATTACAACTACTGATCCACCTCAACTCCTTTTGGATCAATTAGACCTACCGCCATTTAAAGCTACCGGGTACCGGGGTGCTGCTTACTCCAGCCGGGCAGGCAATTTATTCCACGCAGCCGGATATAACCGTGGAAATCCCAATCAACGCCAGAAATGGCTGCAAACGGTCAGCCCAGCGGTCATAAAAAACAAATTAGAACAGGCGCCCTTTAGTTTTCAGCCTAATAACGTATACATGGTTCGCCTGGATGGCGGAGGGCTGCGAAACCCACGACAATTTGATCGAATTGGGAATGCAGAAGTCATTGCTGCTGGCTTAACCATTCCTTTCTGGACAGCGTCAGGCGAACCGGAAAATTATGAAGCAGACCATATTGTGGAGCTGCAGGCAGGAGGGTGGCCACGGACAATCTGGCCGAATGAATTGGACAATATGGAGCTTTTGAATCAAAACGCCAATGCATCGTCGGGTTCCAATATCAGGGTGGGTATAGAAGAATCTATTACCCGTTTTTTATCGGACAATTCGCTAAAAAATCAACTCCCTGCTAATGATCGGACAATTAGAGCTATTAAACAGAAGTACGATTTAAAGTTTCAACGGATCGATCCAGTAGGAACAAAACCTAACCCTCCCGATGCGATATCCGCCTGGAGACGTACAGAAATTGAAGGCACTGCCACCCATATTGGTACGTTAGAGCAAAAAAAACCAAATATAAAATTATATGATTTAAGAAATCCTACTCCGCAGGCCGGTAGTCCGTTGTCCACCCATAACTTTTCCAGCGAACAAGTCATTGGCTCCTCAACCAGCCTTCGGGTCTATAAAAAAACTTTTGGAGGCAATTCAATGGTCTTTGACTGGCTCCATGAACCTAATACCATGCGCCAAGCCAAGTCAAGCGATCCGAATTTGCACGGATTTAAGTACTTTACGGTTGGCTTCGACAAAGACAAGCAAAATGTATTTGGCGCTGAGAATGTCGGATTTCTGGAAGGCGTGGTATATAAAAGGCAAAAAGATACTGGTCGTATTAGAGTAGGGGGAGAAGAGCGACTCCGGTGGAATATAAAACGTGTTCCTGGAACCGATTACGCCGGATATCTGGATATTGAATCCCTGCGTACCTCCATAAGAACTACGTTGACCTTGAATGGACTTAGCCCGATCAACATCGATGACGTTGATATTGATGACCAGCAAGGCTTGGTCGCTATGGGAAAAGTGCTGCCAACCGTGCCGTTAATCAGAAACCTGGACTTAAATATCGTATTGGCGGGCGATGATCTACGCATAGAAAAAACTTTTACCAAGGGCGATTTTCATTTACCAAGGCCGTTTGAGATCACTTCGTCCAGCTTAACCTTGTCCATCGGCACGCAATCAGGTTTCGGGATCAGCGGAAGGGTAGATTTTGGCATTACCGGGGTTGGCCAAGGTTACGTCGGAGGAAGCGCATCAACGGGTCGCGGCTTTGAACTGGAAGGCGCTTTTAACTTTGATTCCAATTTATTCAGACCGGCAGCGGTAGAAATGTCCTACCGGAATGACGAGTGGAGTATCGCTGGCAGGATTGGCATTCCGGCCGGAAAGGTCCGGGGCATCAGAACGGCCGCAGCCACTGTAAACTACACCAATGGTAATTTATCAGCTAGCGGTACTGCGCAACTGGATATCCCGGGCATTCAACAAGGCTCTTTTGATATTCGGTACAACAATCAGGAGTTTTCCATTGGTGGAGAATTCCATTTGAGCAATGAGATACCACGATTGAAAAGCGGTTCGGTTCGGGCGCAAGTCAGCAAGCGCGCCGACAACGATCAATACCTGGTGACTGCTACCGGGATGGCGCAGCTGGATATTCCGGGTATCAATAATGCCGCTTTGAGCGTCAATTATACCAATGGTGCCTTAGTCATTGAAGGGCAAGTTGCGTTTAACCGGGATCGGCTGTCAGGCCAAGTACGGCTTGGCGCAACCAACCAGCCTATTGGCGACGATGGACAACCAAGCGGGCCGCCAACTGGGCGTTTCCGCATATACGGCGGCGGCTCCCTCACGCTGCGCCTCACCCCCTGGCTACAGGCCACCGCAGGTGTCCGGATATTGCCCAATGGCGAAATCGAAGTGATGGGTCGCATAGAGTTGCCCGGCTCGGTCAGCGTGTTCGATAGGAAATCCATCCAACGCACCCTGTTCCGGATGCCAACCCTGGAGATACCGATCTTTGCCATTCCGCTAGGTCCACGCAGCCTGGGCGTAGTGGCCAGGATAACTGGTAGCCTGGATTTCAATGCTGGCATTGGTCCCGGCCAGATCCAGCAGTTGTTTGGGGAAGTCACGTACAATCCTTCCCATCCAGAGCTGACGAGCCTGCATGGCGGCGGTCGCTTTGTGATCCCTGCCGATGCCAGCCTGACCCTTCGGGCCGATGCCGGTTTGGGCTTAAGCGTGGCGATTGCCAGTTTGAGTGGTGGAATTGAACTGGTCGGGTCGGTCGGCCTTCAAGGCGAGGCTGCTGCGCAGATTGATTTAAACTGGAATCCGCAGTCCGGTCTCGAACTGAATGCCCGGGGCAGCGTAATGGTCACGCCCAAGTTCAAATTTGACGCGAACCTGTTTGCCCGGGCTTCCTTGGATCTGGGTATAACCGATTTCAGCAAAACCTGGCGTCATAACCTGGCTTCTTTCGAGTATGGGCCGGATCTTCGTTTCGGTATTAACTTCCCGATCCACTATAAAGAAGGCGAGCGTTTTGATCTTTCGTTCGACAACATCGAAGTAACCACGCCGCAAGTGAGCATCTCCGATTTCGTGTTGGGAATAGGTCGGGAGATTAAAAACAGGATTTTTTGAGAATGATTGAAAATAAAAAACAGCATGAACAAGAACACTGCAGAGTACTATAAACCTCTTATTGACGAAGCGATCCTTCAATTGGTTAAATATAACGAAGGGCAGGTAGAGGAAGCACGGGAAATATTGAAAGGTTTAAAAACCAATACAATTGTAGAGATGGAAAATGATTTTTTTAACACTGCCAGTCAAGAGGGTTTTTTGAAATTCATGGAAGAAAACGCCAGCGAAATATCCGCCCTAGGATATTTGAAAAAATCTATGTACAAACTAAAAAAATATCTCAACGACGGAAAGTTAAAACCCAAATTGGAAAATGAATGGATCAATGTTTTATTTGAACCGGGTCGTTATTTTGATGACTCAGAGGAATCTATCCAAGAGATCAGGGACAATCTTGTCTTAAAAAACTATCCGCAGGAAGGATGGGAGGCATTGCAGCAGGAAGATTACTTGGTCGTCGAAGATGCTGATTTTTTGGGCGTATGGAAAAGGAGCGGCAGGGAATCTATTTATCATGCCCATCCGGAAGGCTTCTGGGTGCTGGGGGATGATCCTGTCGATTGGATTGAAAAAGTGGTTTCAAAAGTTTATACATCATGAAGCAACAAAAAGAAAACGCTGGACAAGAGACATTGAATAACCAGGCTTTGTTATTCCACTTACAAGGGAATCTTAAAATGGCCCGAAATTTATTCGAAAACGCCTTAGCCATCGAGCCGGATAATGCTGCGGTCCACAACAACCTCGGCTTTCTGCTCTGTCAGCAAAACAACTGGGACGAGGCGATGGTACATTTAGAGAAAGCCGTCACCCTCCATCCCGAAAGTGATGCCGCTCACTTGAATAAAGGCCACGCCCATCTGGCACAGGGAGCTTGGGGCCAGGCTTATGCCCACTACTCCAAAGCACTGGAGATCAACCAGGAAAACCCCCTGGCCTGGGAGTCATACGCTAAGTTTTTTATGCTTAACCAACAACCCGGCGATGCCGCCCAGGCCTGGGCGCAGGCTGTCCAACTCAAGCCCGAGGAGTTGGGTTACCAGCTGGAACTGGCCGTGTGCCTGGTTGCGTTGGGGCATTATCCGGATGCGAAAATAATATTGGAAGAGGTGATTAGGCGAGATGCCCGCCAGGCTCGTGCTTGGGCCCAATTGGGGATTGTCTATTTCCTGCGCAAAGATTACGGGATTGCCGAAGAGCTGCTAACGAAGGCCCTCGGCCTGGCACCCGAAGACGAATCGGCGCGCTATCACCTGGCGCTGACTTGCCTGACCACCGGCGAACAGGCTAAAGCCGAACAGGAATTCCAACGCCTCGTCCAACTGCACCCAGCGAACGCAAAAGCCCGAACCGACCTGGCTGTACTGCTCCTCTCCCGTGGCGAACTTGAAACAGCTTTGCTAGAATTAAACACCTGCCTGAGTACCAACCCTGACTACGCGAAGGCGAAATATTATCAAGCAGTCATCCTGCACCAAATGAACAGGGCTGCCGAAGCTGAACCCATCCTGGAATCACTCGCAGTTGACCCTGCTGCTGATTACGCCCAACAAGGGCAGGTATATTTAGAAAAATACTTTCACGCTTAAAAATCAAACGCCATGCGTGCAAAACGACCAAGATTACGCCGTCGGCAGCCTAATGAGCAAAAACAAAAGCCTTTCTTTGACAAACAAGGCCCTGATGGCGCTGCACCATTTTTCACTGCCCAAAATGGTATTCAAACCAAACTCGCCATCGGTAAAGCGAATGACCCAATGGAAAAAGAAGCTGATGCCGCTGCCCGACAGGTAATGGGACAGCAACAAGTGCAGCGCGCTGAAAAAAAAGAGGAAGAAAAGCCAGTGCAAAAAGCGGAGCAGAAAGAGGAGGAAAAGCCCGTCCAGAAGGCGGAACAGAAAGAAGAGGAGAAGCCTGTGCAGAAAGCAGAACAGAAAGAAGAAGAAAAGCCGGTTCAGAAAGCAGAGCAAAAAGAAGAGGAAAAACCCGTGCAAAAGGCTGACAAAGAAGAGGAAAAGCCGCAAGCCAAACTCGAATTGCAGCGCAAAGGCGACGACAAAGAAGAGGAACCCGTGCAGGCCAAGCTTGAAAACGATGTCCAAGCGGCTCCCGACAAAGATCAAAAACAAGAAGGTACCGAAGCAGCTCGACCCAATCTCGAAACCCTGCTAAAGCAACGCAAAGGGCGAGGTAACCTACTGCCCGACGACCTGCGCATAGAATTAGAGAAAAAATTCAAGTCCGATTTCAAACAAGTGCGCATCCACACCGACACAGAGGCGATGGCCATGTGCAACGCCATACACGCACAAGCATTCACACACGGTTACGATATTTATTTTAACGAAGACAAATACAATCCCAACTCCCCTGGTGGCAAGGAACTCCTGGCCCATGAGTTGGCCCACGTCGTGCAACAAAAAGGATAAAATGAAGGCGGCAACTGCTATATCGATTTCGGCTATAAAAAACGCCTGGGAGCAGCTGGCTTCGCTGGTGCAAGCCCGCATCAGCGCAAATTTGTCCGACGAGAACGGCGCTTCTATATTGGTGATACCGCCTATCCCGGAAGAGCATAGCTTCCTGAGGAAGTTTGTGCAAGACCACAATCTTGGAAACCTGGAATATTGGACGCTGCTGATGGCCCTCGCGCCGCACGTGCGCCCGCAGTTCTGGGATGCCGTCATCCAAAAGGCGTTGCCGCAAGCGGGCGACTATTCTCAAATCGGGGGCTTGCGCGGCAAGCAATTCCGGGGCTTTTTGCCCACAGGCGAAACCGTGCTGTTCGTATTGGCAGGCGACCATTGGGATGCCCGGCAAAAAATCCTTGAACTTTTTGACCCGGAACACCCATTTGCCCAAAAAAAGATACTCTGGTTGGAAGCGCCGCCGGAAGGGGAACCCCTGATGAGCGGAAAGCTGGTCTTGAACCCGGTGCATATTGCGCTGCTGAACACGGGCAAAGAACACCTGCCGCATTTCAGTTCCCAGTTCCCCGCCCAGTTGCTGAAGACCAAAATGGATTGGTCAGACCTGGTTTTGAACCCTCAGACCCGCGGTCATATAGATGAGCTGCGCGCCTGGCTGAACTTCAATCCTACCCTGCTGGATAAAATGGGTTTGAGCCGAAAACTCAAGCCGGGCTACCGGGCGCTGTTCTACGGCCCACCCGGCACGGGCAAAACGCTCACCGCCACCTTGTTGGGGCAGGAGTTTAAGAAAGACGTATTCCGCGTTGACCTGTCCATGGTCGTATCCAAGTACATCGGCGAAACGGAGAAAAACCTGGCGCGTTTGTTCGACCAAGCCGAACACCGCAATTGGATACTGTTTTTTGACGAAGCCGATGCCTTGTTCGGCAAACGAACCCAAGTGAAAGATGCCCATGATCGCTACGCCAACCAGGAAGTGTCGTACCTGATGCAGCGCATCGAAACTTTTGAAGGGCTCGTTATCCTGGCTTCCAACCTGAAGGGAAATATGGACGATGCCTTTACCCGTCGGTTTCAGTCGATCATATTTTTCCCGTATCCCTCTCCCGAAGAGCAATTGGCCATTTGGGGCAAGGCCTTTCCTGAAACGCTTCCGCCTACGCCAGATACCGATTTGCCCAATCTCGCGCAGCGCTACAAATTGTCGGGATCCAATATCATGAATATCGTTCAATACTGTTGTTTAGAAGCTTTGTCCAGGCGCTTGACTGCGGTGCCTGGCGAATTGATCCTGAAGGGCATCCATCGCGAGCTGATGAAAGAAGGCAGGGCATCTTAATCTGATTCACATCCTAAAATTCAATTTACCATGAAAAACAAAACCAGTCATTCCGCAAGACCTTCTTTGGTTCCACCATCCCCGCAGCTGATGATCCAGTTGCAATGCAAGTTCGATGAACTCATGAGCCAACATCGGCTTCCGAAGCATTTCAAATTTGTCGATTTTTTCCATTTTTGGGCCTCTGCCAGGCGTTCCATGCCCTTACATGGGCTGGATGATGGGCAAATGGAGCACCAGAATGCCCGCGGCGTGGAACTAATTGAACGTCCCAATAAAAAGCTCAAGGGGACCATAAAAACGATGGTTATTTTGGTTGACTTTCCCGACAAAGCCCACAATCCAGTATTTACCCAGGAATATTACAAGCGCTTGTTGTTTGGAGAGCAGCAAGAGTTCCCTTCTGGCAGCATGCGGGAGTTTTATCGACAAGCCAGTGGCTTTAACTTGCAAACAGGCAAGGGAATCGATGTCCAAGGTGAAGTGAGCGGGTGGTTTACCCTTCCCCACAGTTTGTCGTATTATGCAGATGACAACTCGGGGATGGGAAATTATCCGAGAAACCTTCAAAAAATGGCCGAAGATGCCGTTTTGGCGGCGAAAGCTTCAGGGGTTGACTTTTCGGGTTTTGACAATTTTAATGAAGGCCAGTTGACCGCGCTTTTTATAGTTCACGCCGGGAGAGGCGCAGAAGAGTCTGGTAACCGTAATGATATATGGAGTGCCAAATGGGCCATACCAGGCCAGGGCGTACAAGTTGGAACGGGCTTGCGCGCGAAGACTTTCCTGACCGTGCCGGAAGATTGCAAAGTGGGAGTTTGCGCACATGAATGGGGACATTTGGCTGGTCGCTGGGCCGACTATTACGATACGGGCGAGGAGGAAAATTTTATATCAAACGGCCTGGGAGACTATTGCCTGATGGCATCAGGGTCCTGGGGGAATCAGGGTTTGATGCCTGTATTTCCCAACGGTATGCTCCGGATGTTCCATGAATGGGTAGATGTTACGGTTATAACAGCGGCGCAAAAAAACATCAAGGTAAAATCCGCAGCCGAGGGCGGCGGGGTGGTCGTGATCCACAATGCGGCCAAAATGACTAAAAAACAATATATTCTGGCTGAATACAGGCGAAAAATTGGGCAGGATGCTTTCTTGCCAGATGAAGGAATGGCCATCTATATCGTAGACGAGACCATCCCGGATGTGAACGAGGAATCGAGCCTCGCCATTGAGCTGATACAGGCAGATGGGAAAAGAGACTTGGCCGGTATATTCCACAGTGGCAACAGGGGCGATTCGAATGACCTGTATCCTTTTGGGAACAAGCGCACTTTGAGCAAATCTACCAAACCTGGGTTGAAATTCTCGGATGGAAAGCCATGTGGTATAAAAATCGTGGTAAAGGGCACTCCAGGTGCTAGCGACACACTTACAATGGATGTGTATTTTACTTGATGCCTGCCTATAGCAGTTATTTGGCTTTATAGGGATTGAAAAAAAGCTTATTCTAACCTTAATCGTTATTGAATTCCAGAAATTCTATGCAGGGCTTTTACTCAAACATGGTACATTTTTTTTCGGTGATATTGCCGGGAACTGTCTTAACGGCCTGGCTGATGAACCTTGTAGCCCTAAAAAGCTTTCTTTGTACCTATATTTTTGCTGATTTTTTTACCTGCGGCTGGGCATGGGTGTTGTTATTTGCTGTCTCCTATTTGATTGGCCTTCTGGTTCTGGGGCTCGGTACGGTACTAGACTGGATTTACGAAAGATTTTACCGATATTTTTTGCCGCAAAAACCAGGAGGTATCCAGGAAAAGGCTACCCAGATCAAACAGGAGCATATAAAATCAGGCGCTGCGCAATATTTTCATACCTACAGCTGGGCGAAATCATTTATTCAAGCCATTCGCCCAAATATGTTCGTGGAACCGACATTTCCCACTGCTTTTTTCAAAATGGGTATTTATCTAAATTTACGTAAAGACTATCCTATTTTCGTTGACTTTCGGGTTTAATATTAAAATCAAAAGTTATATGTTTTTGATTTTAACATTTTTGGAATTCATGTTAACATTGAATATTGTTTAAAAGGCGCAAAAAGGTAGCAAAAACAGCCTTTTTTATGCTTTTTATGATAAATACGATTTTTGAAAAAAGCAGTGGGAAATGTCGGGTGGAAATAGAACGGCGTGAAATACAGTCCCGGTTTATTAGCAGCACTTGCGTGTTGCTGTGTTTTTTTTCCATAGCGGCCTTGGCGGAGGGGCATTTTGTGCCTTCGGCTATTCTTTTTCTCGTACTCTGCTTTTCAGCTTGGATTTTTTTTGAAAAACGGAACAAATCTGCCCTTGTGGCTTATGAATATGTGATCACGCTTGACGCATTGATGCGGGATCAACACGTTAATTAAGGCCAAAACTCAAGTTACCTATTTAAACCACTGAACATGGTAGAATCAGCCCCTTCCTACACCCCCTTCACACATTCATCCTCCGTTCAATTAGCTATTTCCCGGCTCAGCTCCAGTGCAGCCATTACCGCCTGGGAATTTGCAAAGGCCCTGCTTCTGGTACATCCCGACTATGCAGACATTGGCAAGGATCAAGTTAACGCATTAGAAGGCCCAATTGGTGGGACAATTAAGCCGGTCAGCGATTGGCTTGAAGCGCTTTCCCAGCTTTTTGACCCTAAAAAACTGACAGAAATAAGTACCAAGCCAGCGCTCATTGGCCTCACATGCTTGGAAAAGGACCTGAAGGCATACCTATCCAGCCAAAAAATATTGCAAAAAGTGGAGTCAAAGCTCAAGGAACCCTTCGATTCTCTGCTTCTGGAACATAAGCGAATCCCTTATTTATCTCCCAACGCTGGCTACCTTTCCGATGCTGTAAACCAAAATGCCACCGACCGCCTCAATATAGAGCGGGAAGTGGCCAATATAGCGACCGTGCTCTGCTCCAAACGGGTAAGTCCGCCCATTTCCATTGGGCTGTTTGGGGACTGGGGCAGTGGGAAAAGCTTTTTCATGGCCAAATTAAAAAAGCAGATTGAGGCTATTACAGGGCATTACAGCAGGATGGAACAGGAAAAAAACAAGGTTTCCCAAGAATGGTGCGCCAGGGTAGTACAAATAGAATTCAATGCTTGGCACTTTTCGGATGCCAATTTGTGGGCAAGCTTGGTTTCGGGCATTTATGAAGGAATATTTGAAGACCTCAATGAAAGCGCTCCTACTGACAAACAACTAAAAAAGGACTTACAGGCAAAGGCGCAGGACGCAAAGGGCGTTGAAGCTGAAGCGCAAATGCAGTTAAAAAAGGCCAACGACCAGGTTGAAGCTGCAAAAGGGGCTTTGCAGCAATCTCAGGAAAACGTCGTGAAAAGCGAAAAGGAGCTCAAAAAATTTGTTGGATTGTTGAGTGCATTATTTAAAGAGAATGAAAAAGTTAAACAGGAGCTGGATATTGCAGCGAAGGCGTTGGGAGCCCCTCAGGCAGCTGAAACTTATGAAGCATTACAGTATCTTGATACAGATTTAAAATCTTTGTCCCGCCGATCCAACACCATGTTGTATTTCGTGCTGCGGTCACCGTGGACATTACTGGTTTTATTTGGACTCATTATCCTCCTTCCACTGGCAATCCCCTTCTTGCTCAACTGTTTTTCAATTCAAATCAGTGATATAGAAAAACAGGTGACTGCTATTAGCACAATTATTTTCGGTATAATTACCTGGGGAAAAGTTCAAGTTGATAAGGGGCTTAAGTTTGTCTCCCAAATTGAAACAGCAGCTCGGGAAGCTCAATCACTGCGACAAAAGGCACTTGAAAGTGACCCTGAAATCAAGGAGGCGCATAAAGCCTTGGAGGAAGCAAAAATCAATGAACAAGCTGCACTTGAACAATTACAACTCGCCCAGGCCAAACGGCTGCAATTGGAAAACGAACTAAAAGAGCTACGGCCAGAACGGAAACTCTTACGCCTCATTGAACAGCGCAGCCAAACAGAAGCATATAGTAAGCACTTAGGCATTATTAGCCTGATTCGGCAGGATTTTGAGAAAATGAGCGAATTGCTGCAAGAATCTATCAACGAGGATCGTAATCCTCGTGATGAGCCAGCATCCATACAACGAATTATTCTCTATATCGACGACCTCGACAGATGCCGACCAGACAGGGTGATAGAAGTGCTGGAAGCAGTGCATCTCTTGCTCGCCTTTCCGCTGTTCATCGTCGTAGTGGGCGTTGACCCGCGTTGGCTGCGGCATTCACTGGCCGAGCATTACCCTACGACACTCTACGAAAAAGGAAATCCTTTGTCTGGCGACAATAATTCCTCATTTTATGCCACCCCCCAGGATTATTTGGAGAAAATATTCCAGATACCCTTTGCTCTGAGGCCGGTTGAAAAAGAGGGCTTTGTTCAATTGGTGGGCGACCTACTGGGACCTTTACAGTCAAAGGCTGAAAATGACCAGCCAGTTTCACCTGAAGACACCAATAGTAAACCAAAGCATGATGATAGTGTGAAAGTAGATCAAGCACCTGGCCAAACACAGCATTTCATTCCGACATCTGACGCACAATTGGAATTCGAGGAATGGGAAAAAGAGGACATCAAACAACTATGGCCCTTGTTCCAGACACCACGCACAATCAAGCGTTTTATCAATATTTACCGCATCATCCGCGCCAGCCTCGATTCAAAGGAGTCGGTGCGCCAGTTTGCTGGCACCGCGGCTGAAAAGGGTGAATATCAGCTTGTTATCCTCCTATTGGCTTTGGTCACCAACTTCCCAAATGTGACCAACGAATTGCTCTCGAATCTGGAAAATTGGCTATCAACACAAAAAAATACAAATGACCAATACTCGTGGCGGGATATTATTTCCATGCTAAAAAATGAAGCTTCAATTAGCACTGGCGAACATAAAGCCAATTGGGATATGATGGTTGATGCCCTGGAACAAATCCAGCCAGCGGCAGCCTACCAGAACTTCAGCAAAGCCACCATTGAATACTGGGCTCTACAAACGAGCAGGTACTCCTTTTCAATCCGACCTCCGAGAAGTATGACATAGAGCCCCCTTCAACTCCCCCACCACCCACCGAAACAACTTCCCCGCCTGCGCCGCATCCACCACACGATGATCCAACGCCGCGCTCATCGTAATCATCCGTCGCGGCACAATCTGCCCATTCACCACCGCTGGCTTCCAGCTCACTTTGCC
>JBBQSW010000064.1:0-12411 GCA_038213575.1 Chitinophagales bacterium
AATTCGACAGATTGGGTGTTCGAGTGCCGATGATTATGGTTTCAGCACACATCAAGCCCAATACCATCGTCAACAATACTTACCACCACACCTCTTTTCTGAATATGATGTGTAAGAAATGGGGCTTGGACAATTTCACGGATCGAGATGCAAATGCCCCTAAATTTTATGAGGTATTTACTTCGCCAGAAGTCAGGGATGTGAAAACCTGGCCGATAATTCCTGAACCCAAATTGCCCGATGGCTGGGAAAATATAGACTTTTCGGATACCCCTTTAAATGGGCTTGAAAAGACGATCCTTTCCGCTTTGCCGCACATTACGGATATGGACGTGGAGGAGTTGAAAACTATCAAAACCGTAGGACATGCGATGAACTGTCTGGCGCGTTATGAAGGAAAAATCCCGGGTGCTAAAATGGAAGACCTAGTCTATACATTATAGACCTGCCAGCCACAGGTGCCGGATTGAATCCGAACGGGGGCGAGGGATTGGTCGTAGAAATTCCATCTGAACTGGATGAAATCCTGCTGCTTGGTTCGCTCTTTTCTGAGCGTACTATAAAAGGCCCCATCCATAAATCTTGCCACGGTATAGTCCGTTTCAAAAACTACCTTTGTCGTCCTGTTTTTCAACCCGACACTTTTATGCGCAAAATATTGACCGCCAGTTTTTTAGCAATAACCTGTTTGTTTCTTTTCAACCGATGTGTGCGTACGGACTCCGCCTACACCCGTGTCGCGCCAGGGATGTGGCGCGGAATTTTGGAACTTGAAAAATTCCAAATGCCTGTGGGTAAAAAAGACTCCGTGGTCATTGTATATGACCAGTTTAAACCCGGAGAACTGCCCTTCAATTTTGAAGTAAAATATGTGGATGAAACCCATTTTTACCTCGAAATCATCAACGGTTCGGAACGTATCCGGCTGGACAGTGTGCAATATGGCCGCGACCGTACCCAAGCCCGCGATACAATGAACGTGTGGTTTCCAGAATACGCCAGCTACTTACATGCTGAAATTCGCGGTGGCGTCATGCGTGGCGAATGGGTGGTGACCACCAAAGACAATTACCGCATCCCGTTTTACGCCCATTCGGGGCGCGATTATCGCTTTACGAACCTCACGTTAAAACCCCTTCGCGACCTCACCGGCAAGTGGGCTGCCAAATTTGGCGTTGAAAAAGAAGCCAAGGAACAGGAAAAAGCCATTGGAGAGTTCAAACAAAACGGCAACCACTTGGAAGGCACGTTTCGTACCGAAACCGGCGATTATCGCTTCTTGGAAGGTACCGTTCAAGGGCGCAAGTTTTGGCTTTCCTGTTTTGATGGGGCTCATGCTTTCCTGTTTTCGGGAAGCATCCAAGGGGATAGCCTGCAGGGCGAGTTCCGTTCCGGTCATAAATATCAGACGCTCTGGACTGGCTGGAAAGACCCCTCGTTTGAACTTGGAGCAGCGGATTCGTTGACGCAGGTCAAACCCAACGCAAAGATTTCTTTTTCGGTAAAAAATCCTGCTGGGCAAGAAATTACGTTCCCCTCCAGCCAATTCGACCAGAAGATTAAAATCTTCACCATCATGGGCACCTGGTGTCCCAATTGCCGCGATGAGCAAATTTTTCTCCGAGATTTTTTGAAAGAAAACCCTGAGATCGCCCAAAAAATCAGCGTAATAGCATTTTCATTCGAGCGTGATAAGGATCCCGCACAGGCCAATGCACACATAAAAGAATACAAGAAAAAAATGGGCATACCATTTGAAATAGTGTACGCAGGAAAAGCTAGTACAGCGGAGGCCGCCCAGTTTTTCCCGGCACTTGACAAGGTGATGGCTTTTCCGACCATGATGATCCTCGACCAGCAAAACCAAGTCCGGCGCGTCCATACGGGCTTTGATGGTCCGGCGACCTCGCGTTATGAAGCGTTCAAGGAAGATTTTACAAAATTGATCCAAGAGATAAGTCAATAGTCCACCGTCCACCGTCTACCGTCTACCGTCCACCGTCAATGAATCGAATTATCCTCGCCTACACCCCCGAAAATGCTGCTTTGGCCAATTCCATAGACCAGCAGTTGAGCCGCATTGGTATCCCATTTGAGCATGCCAACCAGTCTGTTGCAGCGCAAATCAATTCGGCAGCAGAGCCGGTTCTCTTGCTCGTTACGGACAATTTTTTGATAAATCGTGCCTGCTTAGAAGGGCTGCTGCCTGTTCTGAAAGGCTTGGTTGCAGACAACCGTTTGGTGGTCGTCCTTGCAGATGGGGTCAATGCGAGTGGACAAGCGGTGCCAACCCACATTGACCGTATGGCCAATGCCTTGCATTACATGCAGTATTGGCAGGATGCCTGGCTCGCAATGAGTGACCACCATCAAAATATGGAAGCGGCAGAAAAGGCATCCCTCACGCCTGAGCTGGATGCCATGCGTGGGATCGCCAATCAAATAGGGGACATCATCAGCACATTGCGGGATGCGGGATATTTGACTTGGCAACAATTTGAAAGCAACGACTTTGAATTATTTTTCCAAAAGTTTAATTTGCAGGATTGGCACGGGCAGTACAAACATTTTGCAGTTCAAGTATCTGAAAACCAAATAGTTGCAGAGTCGCCCCATCTGCCAGAGGTGCCGGTGCTCGGGGGGCTTTTAGCGCCCGAACCCATGCCGGAACCTGAATTGCCCCGTAACGTGGTAGCACCAGAGCCAGTCTTGCCGCCCCTGCGTGCGATGGAAGATTTGACAGCGGTGTTGGAGGCCGAGGAGAGCGAGGGTGATTCTGAATTTGTAGAAGCGGAAAAAGGAGGCACAACATTGGAAGAGCAACAAGCAGCCCGCGATGCTTGGTTTTGGATAGAAAAAGGGCATGCTGAACGAGGGCTTGAACTTTTTCTTTTGGCTTTAGAGCAATATCCCAACAGTGAATGGCTCCAGGCTGAATACGAAAGGGCAGCGCAACCAACAAACACACCCATAGAAGTACCCGAACCCGCTCTAAACCCATCAAACCAAACAGACGAAGCCAAATCCTACGAGCTCATGGGCGATATGGCCGCCGAACGCGGCGACTACCTGTTTGCTAAATACTGCTGGGACCGTGTGGTGGAAATGGACCCAACGATCCCAAATATCTACCGAAAGCTTGGCTTGATGACGGCAGAACATCTCCGAGATTATCGCGAAACTGCGGCCATATATCTCCGCAAATCCTTGGAAATCAGCGCGAATGACCCAGAGGTAAAGGCTGCACTGGAAGAGATATTAGGTTTAGGAGCACAGATGGCAGTTGTAGTGAACAATGATACTACCCACCTGGGTCTCCAAGAAGATGAAGCGCAAACCACCGTGGTACCCGTCGAAGATTTAACGAAGATGAGTGACAGCCTAAGTCAACAGGAGTTAGAGGCCCTCAACGCTCAACGCTCAACCCTCAACGCTCAACCTTCCCAACTCGTCCTAATCACCGGTGCTACCTCCGGAATTGGCAAGGCTACTGCTGAGATTTTTGCGCGCAATGGATACCGATTAATCCTTACAGGCAGGCGCGTGGAGCGATTGGTGGAACTGAAAAACCGATTCGAGGCGGAATTTGGCACCGAAGTATTGTTGCTTCCCTTTGATGTGCGCGACCCTGGCGCGGTGGAAGCAGCCCTAGCCAATCTCCCAGAGTCGTTCCAAGACATTGATATTCTGATCAATAACGCAGGGTTGGCTAAAGGTCTCGCACCCATCCACGAGGGAAATCTCGAGCATTGGGAAACTATGATTGATACGAATGTAAAAGGTCTACTCTATGTTACGCGGCTCGTATCGCCAGGTATGGTGCTCCGCCGCAGCGGACACATTATCAACGTTGGCAGCAGTGCGGGCAAAGAGACCTACCCCAATGGCAACGTCTACTGCGCTACCAAATTCGCAGTAGATGCCCTTTCCAAGTCTATGCGCCTTGATCTTCATAAGCACAATATTCGGGTCAGTCAGGTCAGTCCTGGACATGTAGAAGAGACAGAGTTTGCCCTGAACCGTTTCGACGGAGATGCTGATCGTGCCAAGATTTACAATGATTTTCAACCACTTAAATCAAGCGATGTTGCTGACGCTATTTATTTCATGGTTACGCGTCCGGCACATGTCAATATTCAAGATTTGCAATTATTTGCAACCCAACAGGCGAACAGTATGGTAATTGATCGGAGCGGGAGGTAAATCAAATCATTTTCCGTTTCGATCTCGGAAACAATTCCGCCAATTCTCCGGGCAGGCTGATCCGTTCTGGAAAACGTTTTGTGAGTTCGCGTATGATCTTCACCACCATTTCTTCTTCTCCTTTTTGCAACAATTCTGACAGCCGAAGTCGGACGAATTGTGCCGCAGGCGCGCCAAAGTGTTCCGCTAAATACTGATCCAAAAACGCGATGTAACGTTCCTGCACAAAGTCCTTTTTTTCGGTCAAAAACGCAGCTTCGTACCGTTGCAACATGTTTAAATCTCCTTGATTTTCAATAAGTTCGGCTAATTTCCCCAAATCGCCCTCAGAGGCCAGGAGGGCAGCCGTTTTGGGGATATCACCCTTGTCGAGGAGTTCAGCCAATAGATGGTCTCGTTCCTCGGGCCAGCGTTCCTCGGAAGCCGTTTTGAGTTTTTCAAACACGTCTGAACTGCCAGAAAGCAGGAAGCGTTGACGGAGCAGGACGGTTTGGCGCGCTTGGTCGCCTGTTTGTTCGGCGATAAAAAGCAACACGTTTTCCAATTCGCGGCTTTGCCCAAGGGGGAAAATGTTTTTGCCCAAAAAACACTCTCCTACCAATGTTGCGGCCTCCCAGTGATGGAGGTAGTAAAGTTGCAGAAAGGCAGCCTTTATCATGTCCGGTTTTTCCAGATAATCATCCAGTACCCGAACGGCGGATTGCGGCATATTGCGAACCGCAAATGCGGAGAGAAAAAGTTGCAGCATAAATGCGGGGGCAGGGTAGGGGGTGTGGTCGAACATGGCCCGCAACTTATCAAATTTTGCCTCATCCTTGGAAGATTCCCCTAAAAAACGAAGCGCGTCGCGCTCCAATTCTGTGGGGAACACGCTCTTATTGCCAATGGTAAAAAGGGTTTCCCATACCGATTCTCGAAGTTCTGGGGAAGGTGCGGAACGGTAGATTTCGCCCAATACCTCAAATGATTTCTGGCAGACATGAAGCAACGCGCTCCGCCGATTTCCCTCTGAATTTGCATGCAAAGGGTTGATTCTCAAAAAAATAGCCGATGCTATTTGGAACATTCCGCGATAATCCAAGGCAGCTTGCGTTATGGCAAGTTGTTCTTCCAGTCCGTCCAATGCCTTGCGCAGTCGGCGGAAATCTGGTTCACTAATCTTGGTCTTGGCATTGGGTTTTGGCAGCACCGAATCGAGCACGAGCGCAAAAGGGTTTTCTGATTCCGTGACATGGGCTGCGAAACGGGTTTTGAGGGCGAGGGCAAAATCGCGGTCACGGCGGGCGAAGTCGCGCACAAAATCGGCGAGGGCTTCGGGGCTGGCGTTGTCGAGGGCGGTCTGCACCGTAAACCGGGTGAGTTCGGTAGACGGTTTTTGCTCGGCTTTGACGCGGCGGCTTTCTTCACGTTGTTCGTAGAATTGCCTGATTTTTATCAAAGTAGCCGCAATATGCGGGCACATGAGTCGGCGTCCTTCCGTGAAACACTCGCAGGCGTAGGCTTTTATTTTGTGGGGCGTTATCATCACCTCCGACTCATAATTGCCTTCGTCGGTCTCTACCAGCGCGACCCAGAAGTGTCGTTCTATTTCACGGAGGTTTTTTACGCGCCCAGCTTGCACGAAATCGTCGGCAGCGTACCAGGTGGCAGGGCTTATATTGTGTTCAAAATCTTTGAGCGAAAGCTTTTGTATCATTTTGAGGGAAGCGAACCTCAAAAGTAGCCAGAATTTTGGAATTGCAGGTATTAAATAGGAGAAGCGTCATGCGAATCCGGGACAGAAAGCCACAGCTGGCCGACGCTATTTGTATCTCCACAGGCTGGAAAAATGGCAAGCCCCAGCGGGGCGGTAATATGTATTCCATGTCAATGAAACAAATATTGCCGCCCCACTGGGACTTTTATACCCAATTTGTGATTCGTATGGGCCACCCTGATTGCTTGTAATGACTCATGGGCTTAAGTCCATGATCCAAAGTCCTAATCAAAGCTCCAATTTCTTTTTCACCATCTCCGTCACATCGTCGGTTTCGGTGGCGAAAAGCATCGCACCCGTGCTGGTGTCGAAAATCATGGAATAGCCATTTTCCTTTGCAACGGCTTTAATAGCCTCGTCAACTTTGGTGAGGATAGGCTTGAGAAGTACCTCGCGCTTTGTAGTGACCATTTGATTGGCTTCTTGCTCAAATTTTTGGAGGAATTCCTGTTGTTTTTGCAGTTCTGCTTGACGTTGTTGCGCTTGCAAGGGGGTCAAAACGCCTGCGTCATATTCCTTTTGGAGCGCTTCTGCGCCAGCCTGAAGGGCACGGCCCAGCGAATCGTCCTTGGCGCCGAGTGCCCCAGCAAAAGCCTTGATTTCATCATCGGCCTTTTTGGTGTCTGGCAGGAGCTCAAGGAGATTTCCGAGATTCATGTGGCCGTATTTCGGCGCAGTTTGAGCGCTGAGGCTCGCGCTCAATAATAGCGCGAAGAGAAAAATTGGTGTTTTTTTGAACATTGGTGAGTATGTTTTTGTACACTAGAGACGGTAAACGGCGCAAAGGTAATTGAATGCTCTTGTTAAAAATCGGTTAAGCTCATCTTTACACATTGGACGAAACGACACGGACAAACGTTCTGCTTCCGTACCTTTGGCTCACAACATGAAAAAACTACTCGCACTTTTCTTATTCTGTGCTTTTTTAGCACGCGCCAACGCGCAAACTGATCCGACCCTTATTCAGTTCTCTGGCCTCATCATGACGGAAGCCGACGGACGCTTGGTGCCTGTACCCTACGCTACTGTTTCAGTGCCTGACAAACGCCGCGGCACATACGCCGATTACCGAGGCTTCTTTACCATCGTGGTGGAAAAAGGGGAAAAGATCCGCTTCGTTTGCATTGGTTTAGAACCTGTTACCATTACAATCCCGGACACGCTTACGCAAGATCGTTACGCAATTGTGCAGCTGATGAGCCAAGACACCATCCTTCTGCCCGAGGCAGTCATCTTTCCTTGGCCTTCTAAAGAGCACTTCAAAATTGAGTTCCTGAAGATGGATGTGACCCCCGAACTCCAGCGTCGTGCAACCGAAAACCTTGCCAACGAATACCTCGCAGAAGCCCGAAAAAATCCCGACATCGTGCCGTATGGTGGCCGGGAAAGCGCCAATTTTTACCTGCGCAAACAAGCCCGTGAATATTATTACATCGGCCAAACACCTCCCATGAATATTTTTAGTCCCTTGGCTTGGGGACAGTTTTTCAAGGCCTGGAAAAATGGAGATTTTAAGAAGAAGAAATAGGGATGGGAAATTTGGATTTTGGACTTGAAACCTGCATAAATATGCGTTATCTCCTTTTTTTATTTGCGATTGCTTTTTTTTCCTGCGAAGCCCCGGCTCCGCCAGAATCCCGCGAGGATAAAATGGCTAAATTGCTGTGTGGCTGCACGACTCAGTTGTTGGCACTCAACCAGCAGGCTGCATCAGTGTCTGACAGCCTGGCCTTCCGAAATATTGCCCAGGAATTTGAAAAAGCTCTTGCCTGTGCCACCAATTTGGGCATTAAGCCGACTGACAGCATATCACTGAAACTTTCCTTGAAGACCCATTGCCCTGCACTTGCTGAACATACTGATCTTTTATCCGAGTTGTTGGGGCAGTAATTCAATATCCAATGTCCAATATCCAATGTCCAATATCCTTCGTCTGCCCAATTGAATTCGGTACCCCGGAATATGACGAGTCGGTGGCCCTGCGCTATGAAGTGCTCCGCAAGCCTTTGGGTTTGGAGTACACACCGGAACAATTAGGGGCAGAATGGTCGGACACCCATTTGGCAGCTTATGAGGTCTCAGGCAAAATTGTGGGTATTCTCCTACTTACTGCAGTAAATGTGCACGAAGTAAAAATGCGTCAAGTGGCCGTTGCGCCCGACCAACAAGGGAAGGGTGTGGGGGTAGCGCTCGTGATCGCCTCGGAGGAATATGCACATTCCCAGCATTTTAAAAAAATGACGCTTCACGCCCGAGAAAGCGCCGTGCCGTTTTACCTGCGTCTGGGCTACCAAACGATTGGGGATAGGTTTGAAGAAGTTGGCATTCCTCATTTCAAGATGGAAAAAATGCTTTGATTGGTTAGAGCTGATTTATGTACTGGCTTACTGTACTGTATTAAAAAGCAAGAGTCACCCCGAATACTCGGCGTGACTCTTGTTTTTAAAGCAGTATTTTATCTCAGGGCCATTAGATATGCGCCTCAATCTTATCTTTCAAGTATTGTTTGGTCTGTGCGCCCACGACCTTGTCTACCAGTTCTCCATTTTTGAAAAACAGGAAGGTTGGGATGCCGCGCACGTTGTGGGTGGAGGGTACTTCCGGGTTGTCGTCCACGTTGAGTTTGCCAACCACGGCTTTACCCGCATATTCTTGAGAGAGTTCTTCTATTACGGGGGTCATCATACGGCAAGGGCCACACCATTCTGCCCAGAGGTCAATTACGGTGAGTTTTTCGCTGTCGAGCACTTCTGATTTGAAGCTCGCGTCTGTGAATTCTTGTGCCATTTTTAAAAACTATTTTGTTGTGCAAATTTGAAGTTCGGTGTAGAAACGCCGATTATTAAAATTGGTTGCAAAGATACGGTGCGAGGGTAGGGTGGGGCGGATTTTCTCGCAAAAATGTCCGCATGAAAACAACCCGTCCTACGGCTTCAACCCGTAGAACAGGTATCACATCCCCAGATCAGCAAACCAGACCTGCAACTGCTCAATAAACATCGGAACAAGTCTAGGCTCAAAAAGAATGGGGAAGAAAAAGCCAAAAACTGCACCGTAATAATGCGCTGTGTGGTCAATGTTGTCTTGTCCGCGCTTGGCTTCGTAAGCACTGAACCAGAGATAAAGTATGCCAAAAATGAAACCAGGGATGCCGATGGGAATAAAAAAGAGGTATATCTTGCTGGTAGGCAAAATCAAAATGGAGGCAAACAACACTGCGGCTACTGCCCCCGAAGCCCCGATACTGGCAAAGCTCGGCGACTCCCTATATTTAAAAAAAGTAGCGGAAGAGGCTGCAACAATGGCAACCAAATAGAACAGCAAATAGAACATGGGGCCGAAATCAGGGAACACCATCGTAAACCACATCTCCACCGTTCGTCCAAAGAAATATAAGGTTATCATGTTGAAAATCAGGTGCATGAAGTCACCGTGCAAGAACCCGCTGGTCAGCCATCGGTAATATTCGCCATCTCGCACTTCCTGGTGGGGCCAGTGTTTCAATTTATAGGTCCAATAAGGATTGTTGAACGCCATAAACGAAATCAGGCAGGTGAACCCGATGATGACGTAGTTGATTTCTATGATATTATTCATTGTGATAAGGCTCGTTTTTTAGGATCGTCATGGCGCGGTAAAGTTGTTCAAGACAAAATAGACGCACCATTTGGTGGCTGAAAGTGAGCTTAGAAAGTGCGAGCGATTCGTTGGAGCGGGCGTAAACATCGGGCGAAAAACCGAAAGCTCCGCCAATTAGGAACACCATTTTTCTCCGAGAATCGCCGAGCCTGCGTTCGAGCCAGCGGGAGAGTTCCATCGAAGTGAACTGTTGGCCCTGCTCGTCCAGCAAAACGAGCCAGTCGTCTGGAGCGAGTTTGGAAAGAATAAGTTTGCCTTCTTCTTTGGTAATCAATTGGCTGTCAATTGTTTTTACTTTCACGTTCGGCAAAACAACGAGACTGAACGGCAGGTAGTTTTTCAAGCGTTTTTCAAATATCTCGATGCCCGCTTCCAGGTATTTCTCGCTGGTCTTGCCGATGGCCCAAAGTTCGATCTTCATAAATTGGTGATTGGTGGATTGGTGATTGGTGATTGGTGATTGGTGATTGGTGGATTGGTGATTGGTGGATTGGTGATTGGTGGATTGGTGATTGGTGGATTGGGTGCACAATTCACCAATCCATCAATCAAACATGTTTCCCTCCTGTCCAGCCCTGTTGGGCGAGGAATTGCTGGCCACTTTCTTGGGCAGGTGATTCGAGGGAAGTTCCCATGCTGTCATTCCAGCGGTTGAGGTAACCAAAGAGAGCGATCACGCCAAGTATTTCTACGATTTCGCCCTCGTCCCAATAACGCCGGAGGTTTGTTGAAATAGGTTCGTCCACACTGTTCGGCACAACCGAGGCTGCTATCGAAAAATCAAGTGCAGCGCGTTCGGCTTCCGAAAATGCCGGGTGTGTCTGGTAATCCCAAATATTCTGGATTTGTTCGTCTGCAGCACCATAGCGCTCTGCTGCGCGGATGGTGTGGGCCTGGCAATATTGGCAACCGGCAGTGTGTGAAGCAAGGTAACCTATGAGCCGTTTGAAATCGCTCGTCACACGACCATGGTTTTCCATAACAGCCATATTCAGGCCGATAAAGGCTTTGGCAATAGCGGGTCTGCGCTGCATTGTAAGCACTGAATTGGGACAGAACCCCAGTGTTTCGTTGAAAAATTTTGCCAACTTGGCTACTTCTGAGTCATGGTCAGCGGGGAGGGGGAGTATTAGTGGCATAGCGAATGGTGGACTGTTTCTTTCAGGAAGAAAGTAAGGGGGTGAGGTGAAAAAGGGTTGAATAAAGTTAGGTGATACAATATATAGAAATTCAGCACGGTATAAGATTTATACCCCTACAAAATGACGCACCAGTTCATGTTCCGCAACCAAAGGCCGCTCTTGACGCTCCGCTTGGGCTGGAATTTCTCCATGTTGGATAAATCGGAGCACTGCACGGGTATTGCCTTCCGTGCCAAGGTGGTGTCCGCCTTCTTTGGGGCTGTACAAATGACTTTCTGGCCAAAAATCGTGGTATCGGCGTGATTCTGCGTAAGGGGTTACCGGATCAGCGGGATCGTGGACGAGTAACCCTTCAATGTGCTGAAAACCAGCGGTCATCAGGGCAAAATCATAATACTCGATCGAATGCCCGACACGTTTTTCAAATCCGCGCACCATGCGCCAGTACAGCGGCGACCAAAGTCCAAAAGCCCTTTGATATTCCCGAAAAACAGTCGGGGCAAAACTAAAGGAGGCCATAATCGCCATACGTTTCGGGTGCAATCGCCGTGGCAATTCCGTCAGAGCATACACGCTGCTGCTGCCGCCAAAGGAATGTCCGACAATGGCATAAGGTGCTCCGTAATCTTTCAGCAATTCATGGAGAATGGCGGCGTTTGCTGGAATGTTCAAAATTCCCTCAGGCGCCAAACCGTGTCCGGGCGGATCATACGCCAGTACGCGATAACCTGCTTCGATCAAATCGGGCACAAAATGCCGCCACCTGCCCGCATTATAGGCCCAGCCGTAACTCAACAGTACCAGTGGCGCATTTTCAGGCCCCCAGTGGTATTCCACTATATTTTGTCCAGCGACTTTGCGGCCTACCTTTCGAGCCGTTGCTAAAAACTGCCGCTCTTTTGGGCGCAGTGGCGGTTTTGGAGGCGTGGAAAAAATTTGCCCCGCCAATTTAGCAGCTTGTTTAGGTGCCAGCAGCGACCAGAGATTGAGGCCAAGGCCGATGGTTTTGGTGATGATACGTTGCATGAATAAAAGGTAGAATAAAACACAAAGGCGCAGAGACCAACTATTTGTTGAAAATCAAGGCCCTATGGGCTCTCTGTGCCTGAATATTTATTGTAAGGGTGACTTCTGCATTTTTTTGCCAAATAGCGCCACAACCCGAGCTACAAACTGCTCTAGGTGTTGCTCCTCGTTACTGATTTTGTACATGATAATAGCGCCTTCGTATTCCAGTAGAAGGCGATAGGCCGTATTCGCTGCATCTTCGGGCAACATGATGCTGCTCAAGATACCCGCAACGTTCTTTTTCCATTCTTCCCAGATCATCTGAATGGGTTCGTTAAAGAGTCCGTCTCGGCCTGTTTCCAAGGCTGTGTTCGCAAAAAAGCAGCCTTGACGCTCCATTTTTACCAGACGATTCTGTCGGCGAAGCATTTTTTCAAGCCGCTGTTCTGGGGGAAGGTCTTCCTGCACGACCGAAAACACGGTGTTTCGGAGGGTTTCTTGGGCGTACTCTAAAACAGCGCGCATGAGGCTTTCTTTGGACAAATGGTGGTGCATGAGTCCAGATTTGCCCAAACCAGTCGCCTCTGCCAGCATACTGACCGAAGTGCCATGGTAGCCATGTTGGTTGAAAACCTGCCAACAGCGGTGCAACAATTCTTGCTT
>JBBQSW010000065.1:0-12389 GCA_038213575.1 Chitinophagales bacterium
GCAACAAAGTATCAGTTCAAAAGAGTCGAACAAACCGTCAAAGACTTCGTGCCCCTGCCACTAGGCGTATCGAAAACAACCCTTCACCAAACTAAAGTCACCAAACTATGAGAACCATCCTGCTCTTATCAATTGGGCTTATCTCAATTTTCACAAGTTGCCACAAAGATGGTGAAGCCGACCTGCCAAACGAGGTCAAACTGGGTAAATCCGTAGTCTACCTTAATGGCTGCAAAAAGGACTATGAGCCAGATTTTATAGTATCTAAAATCAACAACCATATCAATTATGCGTTTGTGCACCAACATGATGATATTGTAAACTTATTGGGATTTGGTTGGCTGCCTATTCATGCTGGTGACTTCGAATTGCATACTGAGCGTATCCAGTTAATAAAAGCACTGACAAGTTTTAGCCAAGTGGTTGATGAGGATCTCACTGGCTATGAGTATGAGCTTGAAAATCCAGAAGAGGTTTTTTTTAACGTCGAAGCCCTGGATACCGTAAAACTAGAAGTGAAAGGCCGGTTTAGGGCTAAGTTTCGGAGGACAACCAAAAATGGGTACAAAAACTTGGGACTGCCGGAACACATGCTTTTCCAAGGTGTTTTCAACGAAAAGTACGAAGTGAAGTAGTTTTTACTTCAAGAAAGTATGCAAACAAGCCCCGGAGTATCCACTCTGGGGCTTGTTTGCATACTTTAGCCAGCCTACTCAAAATATTGAATTTCCCGATTGATTGGTACGTTTGGAAAAGCCTTACTTTTGCAAACTTACTGGTCAAAGCACATTCTTGCGAAATGAACTTCACCGCAGCACTTTTGGCAAAACTCAACTAAAAAAGCATGAAAAATATACTGCACATTTTACTCGCCCTCACCTTTTCCCTCAATACCCTATCCGCCCAAGGCATCGAATTTTTCCACGGCACCTGGGCCGAAGCCCTCGAAAAAGCCAAATCGGAAGAACGGTTGATTTTTGTGGATGCCTTTGCGGCCTGGTGCGGCCCATGCAAACGCATGGCAGCTCAAACATTTCCTGACCCCAAAGCGGGCGAGTTTTTCAATGCCAATTTTATCAACCTGAAAATTGATATGGAAAAGCCGGAAAACGCCGAGTTTGCCGGGAAATACCCTGTGAATTCGTACCCCACCCTGATGTTCATTGACGCAACAGGAAAAATCGTGATGAAAGAAGTGGGCGGTAAAAACGTAGAACAACTGCTCGAAACCGGCAAAAAAGCCTTGGGCAAAAACGACAAATCGGTGGACTTCGAGAAAAAGTACGCTGAGGGTGACCGCGACCCCAAGATGCTTTTCGACTATGTGCGATCGCTCAATGCGGCAGGTAAGTCCTCTTTGAAAATCACCAACGAATACTTGAATACACAGAAAGACCTGACTACGGAATTCAACCTCAAGTTCATCCTCGAAGGAGCGGTGGATGCCGATAGCCGAGTATTCGATCTGTTGGTAAAAAATCGCGACAAAGTCGTGGCTGTCACCAGCGAAGATGCCGTGAATGCACGGGTAGAAAAGGCCTGCAAAAACACCGTATCAAAAGCGATAGAATTCAAAAACAAAACCCTGCTCGATGAGGCCAAGGCCAAGATGAAAATGGGCAATCTGTCGCGAGCCACCGCCTTTGCCTACGAGGCGGACATGAATTACGCCAAGGCGGTGAAGAATGCAGCAATGTTCCTCAAAACAGCCAAGGCGTATCAAAAATCAGAGGTAAAAAACAATGCCGCCAAACTCCATGACCTAGTGGTGATGCTGATCCGCGCTTTCCCGGAGGACAAAAAGGTGCAAAAACAAGCCGAAAAATGGGCCCAATCAGCCGCTGAAAATGGTGGACTCGCAGAATATTGGATGACGCTGGCGGGAGTGTACAAACTGCAAGGCAAGATGGCAAAAGCACGCAACACCGCAGAATTCGCGAAGAAAGAACTGACTGAAAAAGACGCGATGCTGAAGGAGAAGATTCAGTATTTTATTGATTCTCTCGAGGGGTAATGAATAATAGTTATTGAAGGCAGGTTGGGTAAAGCCGTCATAGTTGCCTTTGTTGGGTAAATTTCTTATTTTTGTCTCTAACAAATGATAACCTACGACTGAAAAAGAACGTACCCTCAAACAGAACCTATTGGAGAATTTGCTGAAAATCATTCCTGTTATCATCGAGACAGAACGAGCGTTTGGCACTTCCGAACGAGAAATCATGAAGATGGTTGACTCCATTCTCGACAGAATCAACCAACTTCGCTATGAACTCCAAGAAAAAAACGGACCATTTTAAACGGCTTAAAAATGACTACTGCACACATTCCTACACCCAAAGAAATTGTCGCACTCCTTGCTCAAAATGGAGTGCAAACTAATGATAATGACGTTTTTACGAAAGCATTCAAAACATTTTACCCAACATTGTCAGCCACAGAACGCGCTGGATTGCTTGCAGAAATATTGGCTTATGTAGATTCGACTTTAGAATCTGAAACCTTGCCAGCAGCGGCCTGATTATCTTAGTACCACTAACCCTGTGGAAAACTTCATCCCTCGCCTTTACCCATTCGATTTACCTTTACGACCCAAGAGGAAAGGCATATTATGAGCAACTTTATCGTATCCGCGCGCAAATACCGTCCCCAACGTTTCCAAGACGTGGTGGGGCAAGGCCATGTGGCCGGAACACTCAAAAACGCGCTCGCCAGTGGCCATGTTGCGCATGCTTTTCTCTTCACCGGCCCTCGGGGTGTAGGCAAAACCACCTGCGCCCGCATCCTCGCCAAAATACTCAACTGCGAAAACCGAACACCCGAATACGAAGCCTGCAACGAGTGCAGTTCTTGCAAATCCTTCAATGAGAGCGCGTCGTTCAACATCATTGAACTAGACGCTGCCTCCAACAATTCCGTAGAGCACATCCGCGCCCTCACCGAGCAGGTGCGTTTTCAGCCACAGCAGGGCAAGTACAAAGTGTTCATCATTGACGAGGTGCACATGCTTTCCAATCAGGCGTTCAACGCTTTTTTGAAAACGCTGGAGGAGCCGCCGCCCTATGCCATTTTCATTTTGGCGACGACGGAGAAGCACAAAATCATCCCGACCATCCTTTCGCGCTGCCAGATTTTTGATTTTAGGCGTATCACGGTGGCCGATATGGTGCTGCAGCTCCAAGATATTTGCCAGAAAGAAGGCATTGAAGCCGAGGAAGACGCGCTGCACATCATTGCCCAAAAAGCGGATGGTGCCATGCGCGATGCGCTTTCCATTTTTGATCGCATCACGAGCGGCGCGGGCAAAAAAATCACCTATGATGCCGTAATCGAAAACCTCAATGTACTCGATTACGACTATTTTTTCAAGATCACCGACGCGCTTTTGGCCGAAGACACGGCTTCCCTGATGAACCAGTTTGATGAGATTCTCCGCAAAGGTTTTGATCCTGAAGTGTTCGTGCTGGGCCTTGCAGAGCATTTGCGCAACGTATTGGTTTGCAAAGACAAGGCTACTCTGGGACTTTTAGAAGTGGGCGAAAGCTTGCGAGAACGCTACCGCAGCCAAGCCGCCATTACCCCGGCCTCTTTCCTGCTCACCGCACTCAACCTCTGCAATGACTGTGACATCAATTTCAAAATGGCCCGCCACAAGCGTCTCCATGTCGAAATGGCTTTGCTAAAGATGTGCCACATTGGGAGGGCTGTCAAAGGCGCAGATTTGGAAAAAAAAACTCTTGACGGAACCGTAGCGGCGAACTTCGGTTCGCCACCACTTAACGGAACTGTATCAACGAACTTCAGTTCGCCACCCCAAAATGGGAACGGAAATTCCCCCAGCAGCAATGGAAATTACGCCATTCCAAACGCTGTCAGCAAAGTGGCTGATCCGCCCTCAACCCTCAACCCTCAACCCTCAACACACCAAGGCGGCAATGCCCAGCCACTTTCCGACGATGTGTTGGCCAATATTTCGCAGGGCCTGCGGCAAGGGCGAATGAAGGCTGAAGCCATTCCAATGCGACTGGATGCTTTCGACCAGATGGTGGAGGAGGAAGAAAATCACAAAGCTGGCCTTGAGAGCCGCATTTCGCTTGAAAATATACACACAGAGTGGCAGGCTTATGCTGCATTGCTCAACTCGAACCTGTCTCGCTTGGCCCTCACCAATGCAGTCTTGCGTTTGGAAGGGAAAATCCTCACCGTACTCGTAGGGACTACCATAGACCAAAACAATGTGAAGACCGAAGTGCCTCGATTGCTTGAAACCCTTCGCCGCCGCTTGCATGATGCAGCACTAAAAATTGAAGTGGTACTGGACGATCGGAAAATTGCCCAACAGGCACAGGCTGCGCGTACAGGACGCCCATTGAACAACAAGGAGAAGTTGGATAAAATGAAGGAGGCCAATCCTTTGGTGGATGATTTGATCAAAAAATTCGACCTGAAACTCAATGATTGAAAAGTGGTATTGGGATAACATACAAATATCCTAATATCCCATTATCTCTTAAATATGAGCTCTCCCCGACTTAGCATATTTATCCCAACGCGCAACGAAGCCAAATACATTGGCACCACGCTTGCTCAATTTGAGGCGTTCTGGGAAAAATATGACCTGGAAATCATCGTTTCTGACGCGAATAGTACGGATAGAACGGCTGAAATCGTGCAACATTTTGCCGAACTTTCAGGCCAGCGTGTCAAATTGGTGCAGGCCGGACCAGGCAAGCAAAACATCGCCATTGGTTGCAATCATGGTGCTGCACAAGCCAAAGCCCCGCTCCTTTTCCGGATTGACGCGGATGTACGCATTCCCGACAAGGATCATTTTTTCGGTAAAGTTTTTGAGTATTTTGAAAAAGAACCTTCGTTGGTGGGGGCAACCGTGCCCATTTGGGTGTATCCTGAAGAAGCACGCACTTCGGATCGCCTTTATCATGTGCTGATGAACAGTATCATTCGGGGATCCTTTTTTTTTAAGGTTCCCTTGGCCAAAGGAGAATGCCAATTGGTGCGTCGCCCAGCGTTCGAACAATTGGGCGGCTACGACGAGCGACTGACTGCCGGAGAAGATTGTAATCTTTTTTACCGCCTGCAAAATGTGGGGCGAGTGAAGTTTTTATCGAATTTGCGGGTGCATCATTCCCCCCGTCGTTTCCGGCAATATGGATATGTCCACCTCACCATGATCTATTTACGCGAAGGGCTTTGGATGCTTTTGGGGAGGAAATCTTATTTGGAAGAATGGAAACCAGTGCGGTAACTATACTGTGATTAAAGTGGTTTTGATGATTTAATTGATTGAAATCTCCTGATTTTTAATTGATTACAAACGTTCAATTTTCAAAACCACTTTGCGTTGGCTATATTAAGTACCGACTAAAGGGAGAAAGTTATTGGTGCCGCGTTCCTAAATTCAAAAGCCACAACTAACTATTAAGACTGAGCGTTCTACACACTTGACTTTGACAACAAAAATAAACAATACCATGCGCAAACTACTCATCGCGCTCGCACTATTTATGGGCGCTTTTTCACAAATCCGTGCCTCGGTCATCATTCTGCCGATGGACGAAAAAGGCCAGCGCAATCACCTGAAAGCATACGGTATCACCTACTGGATTCTCTCGCAGGATGTGGAAGCCTGGTGGCTTTTGAATTATCGGGGTGGCAGTTTTGCCTTCGTGTACACGCCTGCATTTGAAAAAGAATGCAAAACCCGCGACGTGAGTTACGAGGTCATTGCTGATGGGCAATTCGCCAATCTACAAAACGAAATCCTCAACCCAGAGGTAAATCAGGACGTGATAAAGTTGGAAAAAGCCCCGAAAATCGCTGTTTACTCCCCCGACAAGGATGAAAAAGGCGAAATGATACAGCCTTGGGACGATGCCGTAACCTTGGTGCTCACCTACGCCGAAATACCCTATGACGTGCTTTATGATACTGAAGTATTGCAAGGAAAGCTGGCCGAATACGACTGGCTTCACCTGCACCACGAAGATTTCACGGGGATGTACGGGAAATTTTATGCCAGCAACAGCGGCCAACCCTGGTATCGGCAGCACGTCCACATGATGGAAACCTTGGCGCGTCGAAACGGCTTTGACAAGGTGAGCGAGCTCAAATTGGCCGTTGCCAAAAAGATAAAAGAATACGTCATCGGTGGCGGATTTATGTTCGCAATGTGCTCTGCAACAGACACTTATGACATTGCTTTGGCCGCTGAAGGGACGGATATCTGTGCATCTCCGTTCGACGGCGATGGCATTGATCCGAATTTTCAGAGCAAACTTGATTTCTCCAAAACTTTTGCTTTTCAAAACTTTCAGGTGATTACAGACCCTGGCATCTATGAGCACTCCACCATTGATGCAAGCGAGGTGACGGGCCGTCATGTTTCTCCAGAGCAAGATTACATTACACTCTTTGATTTCTCTGCCAAATGGGACCCCGTTCCGACCATGCTCACCCAATGCCACACCCGTACAGTGAAGGGTTTCATGGGGCAAGCAACGGCCTTTAAGAAGAATTTCATCAAGCCCAACATCCTCATTATGGGCGAGAACAAGCCTGCCAACGAAGCCCGCTATATCCACGACGCTTATGGAAAAGGGTTCTTTACCTTTTATGGTGGTCACGACCCAGAAGACTATCGTCACTATGTAGGCGATCCTCCGACAGACCTTGCTTTGCATCCAAACTCCCCGGGTTTTCGATTGATTTTGAACAATATACTCTTCCCGGCAGCGAAGAAGAAGCACCAGAAGACGTAGGAGGATTTCACACAGATGTTACACAGATAGATTCTGCCTAGCATCTGTGTGAATAATCTGCGTGAAATCCTAGCCTCGCGTTGCCGCCAATTCCCGAATCAATCCTGGGTCGTTTTCAAATGCATTGCCCACCACGATCACATCCGCCCCTGCGCGAAAATTGGCCGCAGCTTTTTCGGGTGTTCGGATGCCCCCTCCCACGATGAGGGGCACGCTTAGCGTTCCGCTCACGGCTTCTATCATACTTTCAGAAACGGGGTTCAGGGCTCCTGAACCCGCCTCCAAATAAATGGTTTTTAAGCCCAACATCTCGCCTGCAAGGGCGGTACAAACCGCTATGTCGTCTTTGCCCGCTGGGATGGGGGAAGTGTTGGACATATATTGCACGGATGTCTTCACGCCGCCATCTACCAGCATATAGCCGGTAGAAATAATTTCGAGGGGCGACATTTTGAGGTATGGAGCGGCCATGACATGTTGTCCGATGAGCAATTCCGGATTCCGCCCACTGATGAGCGAAAGTAAAAGAATACCGTCAGCTCGATAACTGAGCTGGAAAGAACTGCCGGGGAAAAGTATCAGCGGGATTTTGCATCGTTCACGGATTTGGGCCAATAGGGGATCAAGCATGGAATTGACCACGAGGCTGCCGCCGATGAAAAAATAATCCACACCGCATTCGACCGCCAATTCAAGCGCTTGTTCCATTTTTTGGAGGCGAAGCTTATCGGGGTCAAAAAGAATGGCGAGTCTTTTTTCGCCGCGTTGTTTGGCCGCTAGCAGATCGGAATAAAGGGCGTTGTCCATTTGGGGATTACTTGAAAGTCATTTAAAGTTTTTTCAATGCCAGCAAGGCTGCTTCTTTGGCTTTTGCGAGGTTTTCGTGTGGCGTATCGCTGACTTCAAGGGCAATGTTGATCATGAATTGGCCTTTGCGAATAAGCAGTGTAACGGTATTGGTGCTCCAAAGCGCGTCGTCGCCAAGACCTGATACGTCTTCTTCGTAGGTGCTTCTGCGGTCGCGGCGGAGGTTTCCGATTTGTTGTTTGGCATGTTCCTCCGACGTGTAGTCAAAGAGTTGTACCACCAAACGGTTATGTGGATTGAGCCAAGCTGCGCCTTCCTTTTCATTGTTGGTTTCACGTTCTTTCCAGTCGGGTTTGTTCCAGGTTCGGAGGCAAAAAGCCTGATTGGGCAGCGGGCGGGCGTTGAGCGTAGCGTCTTTGCCATTGAAAGCGAAGAGCGATTCAACTTCTGAATCCGTAATAAGTTCGCAGCCGTGGTTTTTCCAAGCTTCGGTTTTGTATTTTGCCCAAAGGGCCGCATCAGCAGCAGAGGGGCCTAATTCCTTGGAGGACTCTTGTTGGCAAGCAAATAAGAGCGACAAAAATATCAGGGAATATAGCGGGAGACGATTCATGAGAAAGTGTTTGGTTGCCAAAGGTCTGAAAAACGGTGTTTTTAATGGTGTTTTAAAAGGGAAAATGCTTGCAGGAGAAAAAATTTCGCACATTTGCCCTGTTCAATCGAATGTAATAAACACTTTTCACCTACGCACGAATCTTATGGCAGAGAACACCAACTCAACTACACCCAAAGGCAAATTCCCTTCCAGTATCCCGTATATCATCGGGAATGAAGCCGCAGAACGTTTCAACTACTATGGCCTCCGGGCCATCCTCACCACTTTTCTGGTGGCGCAGTTCTACAACCCAAATGGCTCTACTGACCCGGCTGTTATGCAGGTGGCAGAGGCTACAGCCAATGCAAAAACCCACGATTTTGTGGCCATGACTTATCTTCTGCCCATGTTTGGTGGAATGGTGGCCGACTGGTTCTGGGGCAAGTACAAGACCATCCTATGGCTTTCGATGGTGTATATGACGGGCAGCATCATGGTGGCGCTTTCGGTAGACAGCGAAGTAATGTTTACGACTTCGCTGATGCTCATCGCCTTGGGTGCGGGTGGTATCAAACCTTGCGTGTCGGCCAACGTAGGCGATCAATTTGACTCCTCCAACTCGCATCTGATTTCCAAAGCGTTCGATGCCTTTTACTTCTCCATTAATGCAGGCTCGGTGCTTTCCATCCTGCTTATCCCCTATTTGAAAACCAAATACGGCCCAGGAGTAGCATTTGGTGTTCCCGCAATCGCGATGGCCGTGGCCGTCTTTTTCTTCTGGCTCGGCCGTAACAAATACCGCCGTATACCGCCGCCAAAATATGACTCCAACAGGATGGTAATCCTTGCCACTGCATTCATTTCGTTGGTAGCGAGTTATATCTATTTCGATAAAGTTCAACATGCAGGGGTGGGTCCAGTGTTGGGTGCATGGCTGATACTGGTGCTTGCTTTGGCCTTTATTTTCAAAAAACAATGGTTTGCAAAACCAGGCAACTTCGTGGGTATCAATCTTTTTGCACTCACCAATGGCGGTTTTGCAGCCGCCGCTAAAGAATACGGGGACGAGACCATCGAAGGCATCAAATCCGTGTGGCGGGTATTGTCGGTCTTTGCGTTCGTGCCTGTATTTTGGGCCTTGTGGGACCAAAGTCAATCCGAATGGGTGGTACAAGCCAGTAAAATGGATCTAAACTGGCTGGGCATCAAATGGGAGGCAGAGCAGATTTCGTTTGTAAACGCTGCGTTCATCCTCGCGTTTATTCCCTTATTCTCTTTTGGAATTTATCCGGCATTCAACAAAATGGGCCTCAGGGTCACGCCACTCCGAAAAATTGGTGCTGGTTTCGTGCTCACGGCACTTTCTTTTGTCGTGGTAGCCATCATTCAAGGTTGGATTGATGCGGGTCAAACCCCCAACATAAGCTGGCAAATTTTGGCATTCGTGATCCTTACTGCGGGTGAGATTTTGATCTCCATCACTTGCCTTGAATATGCTTACACCCAGTCGCCACCGTCAATGAAGTCAACCATCATGGCCTGCTTTCTTTTGAGCGTTACCTTGGGCAACGTGCTGGTTTCAGTCATTCAGAATAACATAAAAGCAGGTGGGTTCTTCGCACAGTTTCATGGAGCCGGCTTCTTCTGGTTGTTTGTCGGCATTTGTGCGGCCACAGCAGTGCTGTTCATGATCATTTCGCCGTTTATCAAGGAGCGATCTTATATTGTTAGCGATAATTGATTAATCTGGTCAATGTGATTCCCGCCGTCATTGAAACTTCTGCGGGTAAAAATGTGACCAAATTCATTGAAACACCCCGTTTGCGTTCGTCGCTTGCGGGGTGTTTTTTAAAACCAATCAACCAATCACCAATCACCGATCACCGATCACCAGTTAACCAATCCACCAATCACCAATCCACCAATCACCAATCAACCAATCACCAGTTAACCAATCACCAACCCATGATCCGCATCATAGACTGGCAACCCGTCTACCAAGCCGCTTGGAAAAACCTGAACATTGCCTGGATTTCCAGAGATTACGAAGTGGAACAAGTGGATCTCGATACGCTCGATTTCCCGGAAAAACATTTCATCAACGATGGAGGTGCGGTGCTGCTGGCACAACGAGAAGCAGACGGTGAAATCATCGGCACAGTCGCACTCCAGCCTTTTGGCGATGGAGTGCTTGAACTCGCAAAAATGACCGTGGCCGAAAATGCGCGTGGCCTAAAAATCGGTGAGATGCTGGGTATCGCCGCCCTCGAACGCGCCCGACAACTCGGCGCCAAGCGTGTCTTCCTGCTTTCCAACACCAAGGCTTATCAAGCCATCAATTTGTATTTCAAACTGGGTTTTCGATGCGTGGCACTTGAAAATAAGGATTTCAAGCGGGCGAATATTCAGATGGAGATACGGTTGTAATCAGGCTATCCATTACTTCGCTGCTTGGACGGGGTATTATTATCGCTCTTATTTGCAGGCGAACCAAAATGATAACTCAAATACAAAAGCCTGAAAAGATGAGGCCCTATCTCAAAAAGGGTTCCTTTGTCGGTACGCACAACGGCGCCATTTTGAAGGGTCCGAGAATTAGAAAAATCCAATCCTGCTGAAACATTTGCTTCCATACCAATGCTGAATCGCGGCAGCAAAAAGTATTGAACCCCAGCCAAAATAGAGGCCTGAACGACATTGTTTTTACTTTCACCATCAAACTCCTCAGTTATAATACGCATATCCTTAACTTGGCTAACATACTGAATTTCAGACACTGAAGTCCAGTAACGATAACCCAGATCAGCACCTATGTGAAACCTGAAATTCTTTTTACGCAATTGAAGTTCAGTGCCTAAGCTTACAAAACGGTGTTTTGCACGACCTAAACTTGCTGTCAAAAAAGTCGTATCACTTTCATACCTTAGAAAACTGCTATTACCATAACTATATTCATAATAACCAAGTAATAAGCGCAGCGCAAATCGCTTCCGCCGTTCTAAGTCCTCCGTTTTGCCCAAGCCGTGTTTGTACAACAAACTTGCCCCAGATTCTCCGCGAAGAAAGGGCGCAAAGTCTACCCCGATTTAATTCGAATACCGAAACGGGCGGTTTTGCTGAGAAAAAGCATTTTGATAAAACAAGAAAAGAAAAGCCCGTGGCAATAATGCTTTTGACAAAAATGGAAGGCGAAGCATAGTTCAGATTTTGAAGGTGAAGTAAAAATGGTGTTGTCTGGCAAACATACCATTTCGCTCACTTTTTTTCCCCGTTCAGCAACTATTTTTCCGATCTTAAGTCGTTTCTTTTCGTAACTTCACCAGCATAACTAACTGGCTATGAATATTAAAGCCCTAATGTGCTTCCTTGCTCCGACCTTGTTGCTTTGCAGTGTGGGAGCTTTCAACCCACTCAAACCAACGGGCCCCTATCGCTGTGAAAATGGAAAAGTCTTTTTTAGATCGGAGGCGACACTCGAACTCATTCAAGCACGAAGCAAAAAACTTCGTGGTGCGATTGATCCTTCGAACAACAACTTTGCCTGGTCGGTAGAGACGAATTCTTTTGAAGGATTTAATAATCCTTTGCAACGCGAACATTTTAACGAAAACTATATGGAAAGTGCCAAATACCCTAAAATCAGTTTTGCAGGAAAAATTATTGAAAAGATTGATTTTCAAACAGATGGGAAGTACACCGTGCGGGCTAAAGGCAAACTTATGGCGCACGGCGTAGAACAAGAGCGCATCCTCCGAAGTGAATTGGAGGTGCTGGGCAATAAAATCCGCGTTCGGGCTCAATTTACCGTACCCTTGGCCGATCACAACATCAGCATTCCACGCATTGTCCATCAAAAAATTGCTGAAGAGGTTTCTGTGAATATTGAAGCAGACTTGGAGACAATAGGCAATTGAACTAATTCATTTTGAACAGAATTTTCCACACATCCATATTCATAGCCTGCAGCATGGCACTGGTTGCGCAGACCCCTGTGTTCCGCCCGCAAGCCTTGGGAGGGGCGAGGCTAAGCGTAGTGCTGCAAGACAGTAACGGCTGGCTCTGGTGTGGCGCGGAAAAAGGGCTTTTTCGTTTTGATGGGCTTTCTTTCCAGCCCATCGGCTTGGCCGATACCTTCGCAAATGCCCGTGTTACAGCACTTTTTGAGTCGAAGGGAATGATGTGGGTGGGCTTTAGCAATGGCGCCATAAGCC
>JBBQSW010000066.1:0-12352 GCA_038213575.1 Chitinophagales bacterium
TACATCGCCCAGCACCGAGATACCGCCGCACATGTCGCCATAGAGCGTTCCGTAGCCTACGGACATTTCGCTTTTGTTGGTGGTATTCAGCAAGATATGACCGAATTTATTGCTCATAGCCATCAGCAAAATGCCGCGTACCCGGGCTTGAATGTTCTCCTCCGTGACATTAAACGGCAACTCGGCAAATTGTTGGGAGAGCGCCGCCTCAAAGGCATCGTACATCGGTTTTATCGCTACGATATCATATTGAATACCCAAGTTTTCAGCCAACTGTCGGGCATCATCCACCGAATGGCCGCTGCTAAATTGGCTGGGCATGAGCAATACGCGCACGTTTTCTGGGCCTAAGGCTTTGGATGCCAACACAGCCGTCACCGCAGAGTCAATACCCCCGGATAGACCCAGGATTGCTTTTTTGAAGCCCAATTTTTGGAAGTAGTCGCGTATACCAACCACGAGCGCATCGTGGATGAGTTGAATTTTGTCCTTAGGCTGTTCCTGATTCCTATTTCCGAGCATTACCTCCTCTAAATCATAGGTTTTCAGGCACTCTTCAAAATAAGGCATCTCGTCGAAGACCATGCCGTTGGGGGAAATCACCAGACTTCCACCATCAAAAACCACATCCGTTTGTCCGCCTACCTGATTGGCATAGAACATAGGGATTTTATACCGCAGCACATTGACTTTGGCAATTTGGATTCGAGTTTCGGCATGGGCATAATTAAAGGGTGAAGCCGAAAGGTTGAGGATAAAATCTGGCTTTTGAGACATCATCTCGTCGAGTGGACAGATGGTGTAGAGCGGGTTTTCATTGCCGACGTTCCAGATGTCTTCACAAATGGAAAGCGCAATGGACTTACCTTTAAATTCAACCGTTTTGAACTCATTGGCTGGCTCGAAATAGCGGTATTCGTCAAAAATATCGTAGGTTGGCAACAAGGCTTTGTGCTGAATACCAATGATTTCACCATTGTAAAGGAAGTAGGCGGAGTTGTAGAGGTCTTTGCCTGCCAACACAGGATTGCGGGTAGGCGACCCAACGATGATTCCTATGCCTTGGCTGACTTTTCTTAGCTCGTCCACCGAATGTTGGCAGCGACGGATAAAGTCGTCGAACTCAAAAAAATCGCGAGCAGGATAGCCGCAAACTGCGAGTTCGGGGAAACAAATCAGATCGGCTTGTTGGCTTTTAGCCGTTTCGACTGCGGCAAGCATTTTGGCGAGGTTGCCTTCGAAGTTGCCTATGTGGAGATTGAGTTGAGAAAGGGCGATGCGCATTAATTGGGCCTCAATTTGTCAAAATCAAATGGCAGCGCACTGTGATGAATTGTGATAATTTGGATGCGCTGTTCTGTGACGATGTGATAAAAAACACGGTATGGGCCTGCAAAAATTTCCCTGACGGTTGGGTAGTCAAGTTCAGGCGATACCCGGCCCAAATGAGGAAACTGCGCAAGCAATTCTACCGTTGCATATATTTTCTGAATGTAGGATTTTGTTGTTTTTTCTGAAAACCTTGCCCAATAGAGGGCAATTTCGTCAATATAATTTAAAGCCTACTTAGAGAAGTTTACTTCAGCCATTTTTCATGCCTTAGTTTTGCCTCTTCTAAAGTAGAGAATTTGCCCTCGCGCAAGTCACGCAATCCTTCCTCTATTTTAAAAAGCAGCAGCAACCTTTCCATCAATTGGTCAAAAGAAAGGTTGTCCGGAAGCTCCTGAATTGACTTAATAACCAGTGCTTTGTCTATAACCATAGTTCCTTTTTTTTACAAAAGTACAAAAAAATTACATTCAGGAATCCGCTCCACTTTCCACATAATACATATCAATCTCCCCTTTGTTCTTTGCCGAGATTTTGCCCCGGTAATGACAAGAAAAAAAATCTTTTACCACTTTATAGGCGTCACCCGAGATGTTGATTCGCCCACCTTCGCCTGCTTGTTCTATCCGTGCGGCAATGTTCACCGTGTCGCCCCAGATGTCGAAGGCGAATTTTTTGGAGCCTACCACACCTGCCACAACTGGACCTCGGTGAATACCGATTCGCGCATCAAAACGAGGCAAACCTTCCTTGTCGCGGCCAGCATTCCATTCCGACAGCCATGCCTGCATTTCTATGGCCGCTGCTACCATGTCACGGAGTTGTGCGCCGCCCCCGTCGGGCACTCCGCCAGCACACATATACGCATCCCCAATGGTTTTGATTTTTTCCAGTTCGTATTTTGCGATGATGTCGTCAAATTTTTGGAAACAAGTATCTAGTTCTGAAACCAATTGCTGCGGTGTGACTTGCTCTGCGATTTGGCTAAAGCCCACAAAATCAGCAAACAACACGCTCACATCTTCAAAATACCTTGCTTGGGTTTTGCCTTTCTTTTTAAGCTCGTCGGCAACCAAGGACGGAAGAATATTGAGCAGCAGATTTTCCGAACGCTGCTGCTCTTCGCGGATGGTTTTGTTTTTTTCTTCCAAAACCCGGGTGTTCATACGGGCCCTTACAAAACTGAAGGTAGCGCCTCCGGCCAGCAAGAGCAATACGCCCATGATGGCATAGTTAAAATTCCGGTTGCTTTCTGCCTCCCGCAAAGCGAGGTTGGCATTGGACACGGCGAGCGAATCCATGCCCCGGCTGAAATATACCGAATCGAGCAACACACGTTGTTGCATCACGAGCATGGCAGTTTTCATCTGCTCTTGCGTCATTTGGTCCAATTCTGCTTTTTGAGCAGCCAGTTGGGCTTGGAGTGCTTGGCTTTCTTGAAGGAGTTTGGCCTCGCTTTCACGAAATTTACTTTGATTTTCAGCGAGTTGTTTTTGGGTAGTAGAAAGTTCGATTTGTATCTCTTGTCGAGTTTCGGGAGCCGGGCCGGCAATGCTTCCACCGTTGCGAAGCCGAGCAATTTGCTCATCCAAAACCTGCATTTCCTTGTCACGGCCAGCGCGTTGGGCAAGGGTTCGAAGGTTGTCTAAATTGTCCAAAGCAAGCGTTTTATTGGTGCTTCGATTATCGCGGAGGATTTTAAGGCTGAGTTCAAATTGGCCTGCCGCCTTGCGCTTACCGCTAAACATCATCGCCTTGCCTTCACGATTGAGGGCGTTGGCTCGAAGTTCGGGCATTTTGAGTTTGGTCGCCAAATCACCCGCTTTGTCCGCATTTTCGATGGCCTTGCCATATTCGCCCGCATAAAGATGCGCATCGGCGAGCGCGATGAGCAAGTCAATACGCTCGGCGGCTTCTGCACCACGCAATTGTTCTTCCAGTTGGCGGATTTTATCTGCTTGAGCCAAAAGGCTGGAGGCGTTTGTCCAGAAAAGCAACCAGAAGAAGAGGATTTTTGAAAATTTTGAAGACACGAGTCGGATGTTTTGAAAATCGTTGCGAAGATAAGGGCTTGGTTGTTAGTACCGATGAAATAACAATCCCACGATTTGGCAACCAGCCGTCATTATGGTCGTTGTGGCATGGTTTTGCGGAAGTTGGTACTCACTAATATTCATTATGAAACACATCCTCATCACCGTCTTCGCTTCTTTTTTACTGTTTGAAAATTTATCCGGTCAGGGTCTCGTATTTCAGGACTCTATTTTTACCGAGCCGGTCTCGCTCAGCGATGAGTTGGAGTTTATTACTTTTCAAAATTGCCGTTTTGTCAACATCGTGGGGGATGCCCTCACCCTTAACAAATGTGGTGCCGTAATTTCTGATTGCAGCTTTGAAAATATCGCGGGCGCTGGGATCGTGCTGGACAGCAGCGAGATTTATCTGATCAATGACACGCTGCGGAATATTGTTGGTGACGGGGTTTATGGGGAAAGAAGCACCGTGGTTGTCCAGGGGTGCCAGTTTTCTAATATCGCCGAAACTGCACTGTATTTTCTTTTTTGTGAATTGTCTGAAGTGAACGATTGCATTATTGCAGTGGTAGGAAATGGAATTGACTGTTATGGCCCAACTGATGGCCAAGTTTCAGTTATAAATACTAGAATCAACCGTGTAGGCATAATTGGTCAACAAATCATTGGAACTGCAATCTCCGCCACTGATTTAAGATTGGTAAAAATTGAATCCTGTACCATTGACAGTTGCATTGGGTTTGGAATTTATGTAGACGCAATAGGCACCATAGACCCCTCCGCAGAATCTGTGATAATACAGGGCAACACCATCAGCAGGGCCAATTATCTCGGAATTCAAGGGACCGATGCAGCCAACGCCGTTATCCGAGACAACGAAATAAGTTACCCAGGCTTTTTGGGCGGCTTTAGCAGTTGCATTTGGTGGGGAGGTGCTGATGCTCGTATCGAGGAAAACCATCTTCATCATGCAATAGATACTACCAACCTACACGGTTATGGCATTTGGGCACTGAATTCAGCAACAATCGCACGAAACAATATACACGACTGCACAAGCCACGGAATAAGATTTTCCGCCCTTGACGAACCTTTTGGGGAAGCACCTGTGCTCATTTTCAACAATGTCATTCACGAGGCAGGAGGTCACCCCATTTTCTATGAGGGAAACGGCTTCAATTCGCTCAATGAACCGACGCAGGTCATCATCCGCAACAATACCCTTCATGCTACGCCAACCAACGACCCTTCCCGAAATGCTCCGCTTGCAATTTGCTGTGATGACACTCCAATTGTGGCGCAAGGGAATATTCTTATCTATGAAGGCGTGGCCGACACGTCCATCTACATCTATGTATTTCCAGGTGCTGTGCTCCTCGAAAGTCTCAACCTAAAAGTCCCTGGAGACATCAATTTCGTGGACTATGCAGCACGTGATTTTCACCTCGCTTCTAAAAATTCGCCCGCCTACAACTTCCTGCCCCTAAATTTCGGTTTGCCCAACGACGACTTTGACGGCAAGCCACGGATCGGTCAACACGACGCAGGCGCCTTTGAATTGGCCAATACGGACACCATCTGCGGCTGCACCAATTGTCCATTGACAATTCCGGACTTGGCTTTTGGCGACTTCATTTACAGCGTCGAGGACATTGCCAACAACAACCTCGCCAGCCCGGCTCAAGGGGTGTGTGGGGTCAGGGTGCAATTTGAGCATGAATATATTGGCGACATTACCATGGAAATTATCTCCCCTGAAGGGCAATCGGTTCAATTGGTGGGGCCAACTGGTTTTTTTGAGGCCTCCGACTTTAGCAACTGGGATATTGGCTTCACCACCTGCAACGATAACGCAACTCCTGATCCCGGCTTTGCATCCGTCTGGAACAACAACCAATCTTGGGGTATTGGAGGCAATTACACGGGCATTTATTACCCCTCCAACGGGTGCCTTGAATCGTTCAACACTGGCACCGTAACAGGTGATTGGACACTTCGGGTTTTTGACTACCAAGCCAGCGATAACGGCGTGGTTTACAAGTTTGAGATGCTGTTTTGTGACATGACCGGCATTTCTTGCCAGCCATGCAGCAATGCTCCACAAGCCTTATTTGCTACGACAACGGTGGGCCCATGGTCTGTCTCGCTTCAAAATCAGACGGCGGGTGGCATTGACCAATTTCAGATAGATTTTGGAGATGGGTTTATAGCATCGGGCCATACCATCCCAACGTTTCATACCTATACCGACACCGGAACTTTCATTATTCGACTCGTTGCCATGAACGAGTGCGGGGCGGATACGTTTGCGCAATCCGTTCATATTAAAGGAGCATTGCCCATCGCGTTTGTAATCGCAGCACCATTATCGGGGTGTGCCCCGCTGGAAGTGCAACTGGGGGCTGCCTTTTTTAGCGATGTAGATCAGTGGCATTGGGTTTGCCCTGGCGGCAATCCGGCAGAATCGTTTGAGGCCGCACCCATCATCCTCTATACCACCCCAGGGATTTACCCCATAACCACCATTGTCAGCAACACATTGGGCTCAGATACGATATCAGCGGTGATTTCGATTGAGGTGCAACCTGGCTTGATCAATCCTTCTTTTAGCACCCAAGTGATTGGCGACAGCATCATTTGTACCAATACGACCCAAAATGCCACGTCTTTTTTCTGGACGCTCAACAGCGGTAACCCTGTGGGGATTGATACCAGCCCGCAAGTATTTGAAGTGGATTCCTCAGGCGTTTACACCGTCTCATTGACGGTTTCCAATGCCTGCGAAACCACTGCCGTGCTTAATACCGTGACGGTGGTTATTGTCGGAGATAAGAATCTTGAGGTGAATGGCTGGCAATTTGTGCTTTCGCCCAATCCGAATGATGGGCGGTTTAATTTGAGCATTGTTTCGCCTGAAAATACTGGGGCGCGATGGTCGGTTATGAACGCGCTTGGGGTGGAGGTTTATGCTGAAAATGTGCAAGCAATGGAAGGCAGGAATACGTTTCCAATTGAGTTGGGCGCATTGCCTTCGGGTTTGTACAGCTTGTATTTTCGGACGGAAAAGGGGAATGTGGTGTTGAAGTTTGTGGTGCGGTAAATGATCTGCCGACGACTTTAGTCGCAGGAATACTGCGGTTAAAGTTTAAAATTTATCCTGAGATTCCTGCGGCTAAAGCCGCCGGTACGGTCATCCTGCGAATAAAGTCGTCGGCAAAGGGCGTTCAATGCGCCAGCATCGCCTCTTCAAATTCCCGCTGCTCTTCTCCTAGCGGCGCATAGCGCACTTTCAAGCCAAAATCACCCCCTGTGTTGAAATAAACAATCCGAATCGAATGCCATCCCCTTTGTAGGTTGGCGATCCCAGTTTTTTCGGTCAGGCCGTGTTCTCCGTCGTTGTTCACCACCATTTCACCGTCAATGGAAAGCACCGAGCCGTCATCTGATTCGGTCCAGAATCGGTAGCCGCCGGAGGTAGGGATCTCAAGATAGCCTTTCCAAACCATCCCGCATTTATTTTCAGCGCAGAAGGGATCGGGTTCAATGATGGTCACGTCATCTGCCTTTTCCAAATAGCCACGAATTACTTTGTCTATACTATACGCGTCGCCGTCCACCGTACGGAGTTCGGCGCGGAGGCCTGCGGCAGGCTCCCGGAGTAGATTTTGCGCAGGAAGTTGTCTTAATACTTTCACTTGCGCGGAGTCGCTATTACTCGAAATAAGTCCAGCCTTGAAGGCCTTAGCCCGGATCGTGCAGTTAGCCGCCGGCGTAAAAGGCACGGTATAAGTCGAAGAAGTTTCGGAAGGTTCTGTGCCGTTTGTAGTGTATCGAATGGTAGCGCCAAGGGTTTTGGTAGCGATTTTCACCACGGGCTTTACCGTCTTAGCGTCATAGCTGACCTCTAACCGAGGCTTGGAAACGAAGTCGCCAAAACCACTGATTTTCACCGCAAAGGCATGCGCTGACTTGATCTTGTTCGGATTGTACTCGGGTAGTGTTATGACCACGTTTCCGCTCAGGTTTTCCGCTTTTAATTTATCTTTTGTGGCCAAAAAGGTAACTTCTGCTCCCGTCAAGGGCAATTGCAAACCTTTCAAAACCAATTTTCTGTCATTCGGATACCGAGGAAAAATAGCATACACCGACTTGGTCTTTGGATTCCAGGTGTAAAAAACCTCTTTCACGGCAAAACCCGGATCAGGGTCTACTGTTTGCTTCAACAAGGGGTCTCCAGTCGTTTTGGTGCCTTCAATACCCGGCTTCCAATCTCGGCGACCTGCACTCCATTGCACCTGGGCACGCCAACGTCGGGTGCTGTAGATCGCTTCCCCGTTCACGCCCAACCACTTGCCAATGTCGAGCAAACGCTCTTGCATGATGGGCGGTATTTTCCCATGCGCATCCGGTCCAATGTCAAGCAAGAAATTGCCGCCACGAGACACCTTGTCCACGAGATGCAGCACCAGCGATTGGGAAGAATTGTAATCCCAAGCATCCTCGGCGCGGTTGTAGCCGTAGGAGGCGCTCATACCCCGGCTTTCTTCCCAAGCATGATCTTCAAAATCCATATCAGGCTGATATTCAGGAGTATAAACCCCACCATGGGTAAACCGCGTATCGCTACCCCAGCGGTCGTTGACCACTACGCGATCGCGCACGGCGCTTTCTGAATAGAGCCAACTGAGAAACTGAGGAGATTGCCACACATCAGCGGTGGCCTCCCATTCGCCATCAGCCCAAACGACCCATGGCTCATATCGTTCAACCAATTCATAAAGCTGCGGCATCGCATGCTCCGTGGCATATTGGGCATGGTCATACATCCAAATTGGGTTATACCATTCGTACAAAGAGAAATAAAGGCCGGGCTTGACTTTGGTTTTGTTGAGTGCCGTAAAAAATTCGCCGAGCAAATCCCGTCCAGGCCCGCGGACTTCGGAGTTCCAGGGAAAATCCCAAGCGCGGTTGGCCTGTTCGTTTGGCCAAAGGCAAAAGCCATCATGGTGTTTGGAAGTCAGCACCGCATATTTTGCGCCAGCCCGCTCAAAGAGTTTGGCCCATTCATCGGGATTATAAAGTTCTGCGTGAAAGTCGTCCGCAAGCTCATTGTAGGTTCGGTCACCAAAATTGACTTCATGGTACGCCCGAACTTTCCCTTTGAGGGCGTTGGTTTCCAACGAATGCTGATACCATGCTGCAACGTTGCCTTTGGTTGTGAAAGCAGGCACAGAATACACGCCCCAATGGATAGAAATACCAAATTTCGCATCTGCCCACCAATCGGGCGTTGGGCGAGCATCGAGTGATTCCCAATCGGGGTTGTAGATCTTTTGAGCCGAAAGGCTAAAGCAAAGCCAGGTGAAGAGGAGAAGAAAGAATGGTCGCATAAGTTGGTTCGAGTTGGTTTTGTGAATGAGGAACACGGCGGGTGTTCTTGATACTTCCGGGCGCAAAGTATTTAATTTCGTCAAACAACAGCGCAATCATCTTACGAAACTGCCCTGAGCACTTGTTGCCGATGCCTTTCAAAGTGTGAACTGAAAAAAGCGAGCATTTGCAGCCAGTTGAGTCGCCCGGCACGGGGATGTTTGTAAGCGGCTTTTTCTGAGAGGTCTAGAGGCATTTTTTCAAAAAAAGCGGTCCATTCAGCCCGGATTTTTTGCCAACGGGCCTCCACTTCTTGTAAAGTGTCCAGCTCAGGAATGCGTTCGTTGCCCGCTGATTTTGGGGCTTTGAATTTGAAGGGCATCCAAAGTATTACCCGTAGCAATAGACTCCGCCACCAAGAGCCCAGACCAGCTTTCTCTAGTTGAGGGTTAAAACTCAACTTTTTGTGGATATACACCATGGAATTTTCTTCCACCAAAATTAAATGGTGCAGCGTCTGTATGGCGGACCAGCCGCCGTTGGCAGGCTTTCGGTTGAGGCGTTCGTCGCCGAGCGGGACGAGTTCGTTCAAGAGAGATTCCACTTGAGCAGCATAGCGAGTATTCGCCTGGAGGATCTTTTCTTTCATATCCTAAATTTATTGTTGGCGTGAAGGTAGGTTCTTCGCGAATTTCATCCTCCCAAAAGTCTTTTGCTACCTTTGTGACTTATGCAGACATTTACCACAAAAAAATACATCAATGTTTTCCTCGGGTTAGGAAGCAACGTTGGGAATCGGGGGTCCAATCTTCACTCGGCCGTTGGCCTGATTGAAAAAAACATCGGCAAAGTTGCTAAAAAGAGCCATGTTTATGAGACCCAACCTTGGGGAGAACCCAATCAAGATCCGTTCTACAATCAGGTACTCATGGTCAATACGACCCTCGACCCGCGTGACATACTTGATAAAATAAGCCGAATCGAGCGCGAACTGGGCCGCGAAAAAAAAGAAAAGTGGGGCCCAAGGGTCATTGACATTGACATCCTTTTTTACGGCAAGCGTTTAATTCGCGACAAGGGACTGGAAATCCCCCACCCTGATCTGCACAAACGCGCTTTCGTTTTGGTGCCCATGATGGAGATCGCCCCAGAATTTGAGCATCCTGTGCTCGAGAAACAGATAGATGAACTTTACATGGACTGCGAGGACGGCTCTGAGGTGGTTATGCTGAACTATTAATCGCAACGTGTAAAGGTGAAAAACACTCAACCGCCGAGGCCCCACTACAATTTCATAGCCATTGAAGGCAATATTGGTGCGGGCAAGACAACGCTCTGCCATCAGTTGGCCGAGCGTTTTGGCTGCGATTTGGTGTTGGAGCAGTTCACCGACAACCCTTTTTTGCCGCCGTTTTATGAGCAGCCAGAACGCTACGCCTTCCCGGTCGAGCTCTTTTTTATGACCGAGCGACACAAGCAGTTGCTGGAACATTTCTCACAACCCGACCTGTTTCGTTCTTTCACCGTAGCGGATTATTTTTTTGTAAAAACCCTTCTTTTTGCAAAAAACAACCTGAGCGAGGAGGAATTCCGATTGTTTCAACGGCTCTTTTTGGTACTGAACGCCACCTTCCCCAAACCCGACCTACTGCTTTACTTACACCGCCCGGTGGAAGTGTTGTTGAAACAAATCAAAAAACGAGGCAGGGATATTGAACAGCATATTTCCCCCGCCTATTTGACAGAAATTCAGGATGCTTACTTTGATTATTTGAAAGCTGAAACCGAAACGCCCGTGCTCATACTTGAGCTGGGCAATGCAGATTTTCAAGGTGACGCATCCGCTTTTGAGACCATTGCCCAAATATTGGATGTGCAACACGCTCCAGGAACACAGTTCCTAAAACTTTAGCCTTTTCTGTTTTAAAAGCTTGCAAGCTACCGCAACAAGTCTACAAGCGACTGTTTACCAGATTTGTTTCCTTTTGTTCTGCTTCTACGCCCAACATGAAAAACCAAAATGCGGCGCACATCAATAAATGCCCGATGTCGAAAAAAGTAAACCAAACTCCCAACGAAATTTTCGAAATATGTATGGCTACGGCCCCAATTAGAAATAATATTCCAAGTAAAATGTAGCGACTTCCAGATCGTTTCTTGTTGAAAAACAACCACAATTCCAGCGGGGCAATGATGCATAAAAATCCAAAAGCTGAATGTATTTCCACTCCTGGAAACCATAGTGTAGCGGTCACAAACCAGAGTGCCAGAGTCAGTTCCACTAGGTTCAACCAAGTGAGTGCCCTACCCCACCCTGCTCCGATATACGGCTTTGCCCGAACGATGGATGCCTGCTCCAATGCAGACACCGCAACCATACCGAGTACCCAACCCGGAGCCTTGAATGCAAAAGGCAGACAATATATAAAACAGTGCCCTACCAAGGCGCCAATAAGCGTGGAAAGTCCCATGAGCAAGAAAAAAATGCGAGAGAGGCGAAGTGTGTCGTCTCGTTCAGCCTCCTTACCAAGCCGGATCCAAGCATAAAAACAAACTAGGGTAGATAAGAGTGCTGTTAATGCAATCACGGGCTCGCCGATGCGCAGGCCGCCCACTATGATGTCTGGTTGAAAATTGGCAGTAGGTAGAACTTCCATGGCGCAAAGATAAGGCGGTGATGGGTTGACCAGTGATGGGTGATTGGCCTCCCGAATGGATTTTTTAGCACTGAGTCTCGTTTTAAGCAGTTTTATTTTTATTTCAAAACAAAATATTTGAATTTTGCGGAGATTAAATACCTTGGAGGATAACATGAAAGGATCTCTAATTAAACACATAGGACTTGAATTAAACACATAGGCACATAGGGCACATAGTCGTTTATTAGGTGCCCTATGCGTCTATTTGTTTCAAAACCAACACACTGCCTTGTCAAAAACACTCGCAAACGAACCTGCCGGCAACGAAGATAAAGTCGTCGAAAAAGCCCTGCGCCCCAAACTCCTGGAAGAGTTCAGTGGCCAGCGCAAGATTGTAGACAACCTTCAGGTCTTCATACAAGCCGCCAAAAAACGAGGCGATGCACTCGACCACGTCCTGCTGCATGGTCCGCCGGGACTGGGAAAAACCACCTTATCGCATATTATTACCAATGAAATAGGGGCAAGCCTTAAATTAACCTCCGGCCCGGTACTCGAAAAACCGGGGGACCTGGCAGGTCTACTCACAAACCTTGAGCCGGGCGATGTGCTTTTTATAGATGAAATTCACCGACTCAATACCGTAGTAGAAGAGTATCTATACTCTGCCATGGAAGATTATCGGATTGACCTCATGATTGACTCTGGGCCCAATGCCCGAAGCATTGAAATAACGCTCAACCCGTTCACACTCATAGGCGCAACAACGCGTATGGGGCTGCTTACCTCGCCACTTCGCGCGCGATTTGGCATCACTTGCCATCTCGATTATTACGATGTGCCCACGCTCGAACGCATCTTGCACCGCTCTGCAGCCATTCTTGAAATCCCAATTGCGGATGAAGGCGCGCATGAGATTGCCCGTCGGAGCCGTGGCACACCCCGTATTGCCAACGCGCTGCTGCGACGGATTCGCGATTT
>JBBQSW010000067.1:0-12259 GCA_038213575.1 Chitinophagales bacterium
GGAGCAGCGGCATCGCACCGCCAAAAGTAGTACCAAGCCCCAGCGCCTTCTGGCGGAAGGTGTCGTGAAAGCCCTCAGAGAGCAGAGAATAAACGTACGAATTGGGCGTGTCGTTGAAGTCGCCGCAAATGATGACGGGAAGTTTGCAGGAGGAAATGTGTTCTTGTAATTTTTGCGCCTGCTCGGCTCGGAGACTCGTCGCAGAACCTACCCGACCCAGTACAAATCCGATGTCTTGCCAGGTTTCTTCTTCGTCCAGATCCCCTTTTTGGATCACCTTGGCTGTTGTTTTTGTTACCCTATTAGATTGAAGGTGAACGTTGTAGACGCGCACTATCTTTTTTTCACTCACTTTAATATCGGCCCAAAGGGTGGAGTTGGAGGTGTTTTCAAACTGCACATCGCCGCCGGCTACAATGGGGAACCTGCTAAGGATAACCGTTCCTTTTTTAAGGTTGAACGTGTACGGGTATTCCAATTTTTCTGCCAATAGGCGATAGAATTTGCCACTCGTTTCTTGGGTACAGAGAACGTCGGGAAATCCGTTTTCCTGTAAAAACCCGGCATAAGCAGCAGCGCGTTTTTCGCGCCAAGCATCCGTGGCTTCGCGGCCTTGATAGATGCCGCCAAGGTTGTGGGTAGCCACGGTGACAGCAGTTTCAGGCACGGTATCTTTTCCAAAATCAAAACCGATGAAGCCCGTGATATGTTGCCATCCAAAGGCCAAAATACCAAGGTGATAAAGCGCGAATCTGTTGCCACGCCACGCCCATACACCCATTAAAACCAAGTTAGCCAACAACATCCAAGGGAACGCTGTGCCAAAAAACGATAACCAAGAAAACTTGGCCGGATTCAGATACGGACAAGCATACGCCAGCACGGTGCAGCAGATGACCACGGCGCTCAACACTCGGACTAAATATTTTAGCATTGGCTTCATTTGATGTAACCCGGAACTCTGTTCCGGGCTGAGCATAGATCCTCCGGAACGGAGTTCCGGGGCACAGCATCGTTAAGAAAAGACTAAACCAGCTTGTAACCTGTTCCGAAGTTCTTTCCTTCGCGTTTAAAGCATCGAGATTTACAACATTTCCTCCCTTTCATCCTAACATTGATTATCATGTTCAAAAAATCACTCCTTCTTATCGCCACACTTTTCGTTTCGCAATTTGCACAGGCTCAGTTCGGTAAAATTCTGGACAAAGCAAAAGATAAGATTGGGCTCGACGTTCCGCTCAGTCAGGAAGAAGCTGGCAACGGCCTCAAAGAAGCCCTCAACAACGGTATCGGCGAGGCGGTAGATTTCCTATCTGCAAAAGACGGCTATTTCAAATCCCCGTACAAAATCCTTCTGCCGGAAGAGGCCCAAAAAGTGGTCAGCCGACTTAAGGCAGTCCCCGGCTTTTCCAATGTAGAGGCCGATTTGACGGAGCGCATGAACCGTGCTGCCGAAGATGCCGCCACCAAAGCCAAACCCATTTTTGTCAATGCTATCAAAAAGCTCACTTTTCAGGATGCCCTCAATATCCTGATGGGCAACCCCGACGCTGCTACCCGCTATTTGGAAAAAACCACCTTCGATCCACTTTACGCCGAATTCAAACCGATTATACAAACCTCCTTGGATAAAGTCAACGCCCGTGAATACTGGAAAACTTCCGTGACGGCCTACAACAAAATGCCACTCGTGACGAAGACCAATCCAGAACTTGACGACCACGTTACAAGAACGGCCCTCAAAGGCATGTTTAGCCTTGTTCAAAAGAAAGAACAGGGCATTCGCTCCGATGTGGGCCTGCGCAATTCCGATCTGTTGAAAAAGGTCTTTGCCAAGCAGGATAAAAAGTGATTTTGGTTTAGAATGTTGAGAGAGTTGAGAATGTTAAGATTTAGCACTCAACCCTCTCAACATTCTCAACCTTATAGCTCAAAATTCGGCTCCAACAAGCTCGCATCTTCTGCGTAAAACTTGTTGATGTACTGTACCGCTTCCTCCGGGTCGTCTGTTAAGAGGAACAAATCAAGGTCTTCGGGATTGATATTGTGATGTCGTTGGAGCATGATTTCCACGATCCAGTTTTTCAAACCCTCCCAAAATTCTACGCCCATGAGCACGATCGGGAACCGTTGTATTCTGTTCGTTTGAATCAACGTGAGCACTTCGAACAACTCGTCCAGGGTGCCGAAACCTCCTGGCATGGCCACAAATGCTTGGGCATACTTGACAAACATTACTTTCCGAACAAAGAAATAACGGTGTTTCAGGTTGTGATCGGCTGCGATGAAAGCATTGTGATGTTGTTCAAAGGGAAGGTCAATATTGAGTCCAATCGAAGTGCCGCCTTTCATCCAGGCGCCTTTATTGCCCGCTTCCATGATGCCAGGCCCACCGCCTGTAATAACCCCATAACCTTCTTCTACCAGTCGAGAAGCCATTTTTACCGCCAATTCGTAATAAACAGTGCCCGGTTTGGTTCGCGCTGAACCAAAAATGGATACACAAGGCCCGACCTTGTTGAGGACTTCAAAACCGTCTACGAATTCAGCCATGACCTTGAACATGGTCCATGCGTTTTCACCGCGCTTTTTAGACCATTCTTTTCGTTTTCTGGCAGGGCTGTTTTTATGATCTTGCGGTTCTTTTGCGTCTTTTTCCATAATATTAAAAAATGTGGTAAAAAGAGTCGTCCCGATGGGATGTACATCGAGACACTCACATTATTGATTATCAATTATTTCCAAAGTCCAAGCCTCCGCTTTTTCAGAGAAAAGGGCTTTGGTCTTGGCCCAGGTGTCGGCAAAAAGTGCGGAGGCTCTGTAAGCCTCGAGTGCAGCCTCGTCTTCCCAGATGCTTAAGGTGAAAAGCACGTTGGGCCGGGCCTTGTGTCGGAGCAATTCCATGTGCTGACAGCCGTCGAATGCACGAATCCGTGCCTTACTTTGTTCAAAAACTTCCTCGACAAAGGTTAGAACAGCCTCTTCCCGGAAGGTCATTTTTACGATGCGTTTTATCATGTTCAATTTGCTAGCTATTGTGCATAACGTCTTTTCCGAAGCCAATTAAAAAGCCAGCCAAAAACAGCGAGGAACAAGAGTGGCATGGTTAAATTGAGCCCACGCCAGAAATTTTGTTCCTCCTCTGATCTCACAGTGTCGAGCAGTCGGAGCTTCACCTCCTTAGAACGAGCCTCAATGACCCCATTGGGTTCGATGAGATATTCTATCGCATTGATAATGAAATCTTTATTGGCATAGGTTGCTTTTTCAAAGCGATTGAAACCCAGGGGCAGGGTCTGTTTACTTGCAGCGTCGCGCACAAAGTTGGCTGCCACATCCCCGTCGCTGACCACCATCATCCGCGTGGGCACACTGGCAGATTTGAATTCCATGCCGAGTTTTTTCATGCCACTCAGCAATTCTTCTGAAACGCGGTTTTCGAATGCCGAGGGGAAGCTGCCATCGAGTAACACCGCAAGATTTTGAGGGCCTTTGTCAAACTTCGCTGGATCGGGATCGTATTTCAGGATTTCAAAATTGAGGTCTACAGGGTTGAACTGCATTCTGCTATACTGACTGCTGCGCAACAGCACCGTTTTACGAATAGGCGTTTTGGTACGCAGGGTGTCCATACTGGAGGCAAAATTGAACTCTACGCGATCGAGGTTTTTTACCACCGGGTGAATACCCTCAGGCTGTGCAGCGATGTGGTAATACCAGTCAAAAAGTTGGTACTGCGGTTGATTGCCCACCTGCCCTATCTGGAGCGGGATTTTAGTGCATTTCAGGTCTAAAATCACATCAGAATTGATACGAACCCCATATTTAAAGAGCAGGTCGTCCAGTTTCAAATTGTAGGGTGTGGAGATGAATTTTCCACCCATGCTCAGGCTGTCGAGGCTTGCGTTCATCTGGTCGAGCAGCCAGAGAATGCGCCCGCCGTTCATGGCGTATTGATCCATCTTAAATTTATCTTTTTCGGAAAACGCCCAACGCGGCTTGGCTACCACGAGCAAAGCGCAGCCTTCTGGATTGAGTTGCACCACCGAATCGAGCGAAATGCGGTCGGTGTCGTAAAACTGCTGGAGTCCGCGCTCTAAATCGGCGGTTTGTAGTTCGGTGAGTTCACCATGGTCGCGGGTGAACAGGATCACGGAGCGTTTTGCGGAGCGGAGTTTTTTGATGAGGTTCGCAAATTTGTATTCCAACAATGTCACCGAATTGTTGATCACCTCGTCGGGCGAAAGTGAAGGCGAGTTGTTTTCCAACAATTTGACCACCATTTGGCGGCCATTATAGTGGAATATTGCCACAGGATAAATGAGTTGCTGTGAGCTCTCGCCTAGGTCAGCTACACGGAGGTTGAAGGGTACAATACCGTCTTCGGCCAAGGCCTTGCGCCGTTCGTTCACTTCCTCCACGCTCCCTAAGGAAGGGTTTTCAAATTGATAATCCAGATACCCGCTTTCGGAGCGGAAGTCGTCGAGCATTTCCTTGGTGGCAGTCTGGAGTCGTTTGAAACCTGCGGGGAAATCGCCGTCAAGCAGCACACGCACATAAACACGGTCTTTTAAATCCCGCAAAAGCGCCTTGGTGGGCTTGGTGAGCGTGAAGCGTTTTTCCTCCGTGAGGTCGAGGTGGCTGTAAAACGAGTTGGCTAAAATGTTGGCAAACAGCAAGATGCCTGCGAAGAGGCCAAACTGTAGGAGTGATTGTGTACGTCGGGAACGGGACATGGTGTGGGATCGCGGTTTTTTGCCGGAGAGCAAAAGTACGGCACTCTGTATATACTGTCCCCACCATAGCTTTACCTTTCCTGTTCATAACAAGGAAACACCCTATACCTATGTATCAAAAAACAGTAACCCTCGACAATTCCGACCTGCTCCTAATCGAATGGGGCGAAAATTTGTCAAACATGACCGTCAAAAAAGATGGGGAAGTCATTGGCACCTTCAACAACAAAGACGAACTAAAACAAGGCCGCAGCTTCTCACTTCCTGATCGGCGGCAAATCACGGTGGTGTACACGGAATACGGCCTGGAAGTATGGCAAGATGGCAAAGAACTCGTAAGCGGTGCCAAAAGTGGCTATGTGGACGGGTTTGCTTCAGCGGTAAAAGGGCTCAATTGGGTCGGTGGAGCCCAACTGGTTTTTGCACCCATTTTATTTTTTATTACCCCGGAAGAACTTCGCTGGGCAAATGCCCTTGGGCTTGTGGTGGCCGGTGGCATCCTGCTGGGCTTAGGCTATTGGGCAAAACAAACCGGCAACAAAATGCCTTTCTGGATTGGCATCGGTTTTTGTGTGCTCAACATCCTCATTACCATTGCTTCCGGCAGCGCTTCGGGAATCATTATTTCAGCAATTCTTATTTACTATCTATACCGGGGCACAAAATCTGATGCACCAGAACCCCTGCGCAAGCAATTCAGCGACCCCAATGCCCCTCTTGACAGTGACTTGTAGGCATGACTTCCCACTCCCTTCTACCTCGACTATTGCCGGGGATTTTCTTTTTGTGCCTTGCGTTGTTGTGTTACCTGTTAAATTTCAACGGGTTGTATGGCCAGGATGCCCACGAGTATCTGCGTCAGAGCCAGGCAATTTTTGATCGCTGGCAAGGGTTGCCCATTCCTGCGCCTGGGCTAGGCGATGCTGAATTTGCCGGAGGATACCCACTTGCCGGGGCGCTGTTGCGATTTCTTGTGGGCGATACTGTGTTGGCCATGCAAGGAGTGTCCTGGATGGCAGCGGCGCTTGGGCTGTGGGTTTTTGAGCGGCTTTTGGCCTTGCTGGCCCCCGGCGCTCGGGTCCAAAGTCGCTGGGCTTATGCCGGACTGGGTTTGGTACTTGCTCCTATGTTTTTCCGAGGGGGACTCACCAGCATGAGCGACGGGCTGGGGATATTGCTCCTGTTGGGGAGCTTATTCTTTGGGCTCCGAGCTTTTGGAAGCAGCAGAACCATGGATACAATTTGGGCTACAGCGTTGGCTGCATTGGCAGTCAGCACCCGTTATTCGCTGGCGGCAGTCCTTTTGCCTTTGGGTGTGGTCCTCCTATATTATTTATGGACGAAAAAAAAATGGCTTGTCTTGTTGGGGGCGATTTTTTTGGGCTGTGTGGCTTTAATGCCACATTTTTGGCTCAAAATGGGTACAACTGAGAACCCATTTGCCCATTCCAGTCTGGAGCAGTGGTCGCTGGCTAATTTTTTCAAAAATGGTTTTGTGAGCAAGAATGGCGGCTTATCGCATTATATGTTACCCAACCTCCTGTTCCTGCTATTTCCGCTTGCACACCCAGCGTTTTGCCTCCCCTTGTCAGGCTTGTTTTTCCTTTCCAAAAAGACCGACTTAGTTCTGCCCGCAAAAAAAATACTGCTGGTTTGCATCGCATCGTACCTGATTTTGCTTGGTGGAATGCCACAACAGAATCTGCGCCATCTGCTCCCAGCCTATGCACTATTGTTGTTGTTGTTGTTCCCTTCTTGGGATCGGCTCTACTGTTATGGTTTCTTGTTTTTTCGCCGGCTTACCACGGGTGTTTTAGTCACTGTGCTTGCGTTGCAGATATTCTGTTGCGCAAAATATCTGGCACCTACCCTATCCCGGAACCGATTAGAAACTGCGGTGGCAGGCCAGTTGAGGACAATTTTGCCACCCAATGCCACGGTTTATGCCTTCGATCTCGATGTAGCTTTGCGAAGTTATCTTCCCGAAGTCCAATTCCAAAACCTCTGGGAACGCCGCTATTCGGAATTCCCCGCAGGCAGTTTTGTGCTTTTCAACGAGGCAATGCGTGTGCAATGGCAGGGGCAGAACCCTATTTTGAACTGGGACTATTTGAAAAAAAACCACCCGCTCGAACGGCAAGCAGAATTGCCCGAAGGCTGGGGACTCTGGGAAATCAGGTAGCTTTTTGAAAAAAGATTCCTCAACGGAGCGAAATGCCGAAATAAAAAAAAATAACACGCAAACTGTTCACGATTTCCCTGCGTAAGTAATTGATAATCATCGTTGGTTCTTTGAAATATTGGCTAGGTCTCTGGTACCGTTTTCTCAAAAAACAATACCGTTTAACGCGACTTTTCTACCCCAATAAGTCTAATTCTTCCTTTTTTGGAAAAATTTTTCTGCAAAAAACCCTTGCTTGAGCACTTTGGCAAGCAATTTGAATTAGAAGGAGAAACAGGCATTCACCTCACAAGCAAATCGCAGGAAAATAATCCACACTTAAAAAAATCCAAATCCGATCTTTACAATGAAAAATTCAAAATTAATCCCGGCTCTACTTCTTGCTCTGGCAAGCATCGTTACCCTGAATGCTCAGGACGCAACGCCTACTTTCCAAGATTTCTTGGCTCAGTTCCCAAAGGCTTCGCTTCCTTACACATTCAATGCACAAGACCTCCAAGGTCAACTCGAAACCCGTCCAGCAGTGAAAGCTGCTCGCCTTGGTTGGGAGTTCTACCAGTTTCTCCCTGAGTTGGAGCGCAGCGCTTCTTTCAGCAACATGCCAGTATGTCCAGAACCAGTAGCTGCTTTCGAGACGAAAGAATACACTGCAGTTCTTTACAATATCGCTCGCGGATTTAGCCGGGGCACAAAAACCTACAGCATCAGCGTATTCAGCAATCAAGGCGAATACCTCGGAACACACTTCGTGGCTGGCGTAAATCCTGAAACGCTGACCGTTGCTACTATCAATGAGACCTTGAGCGCAAGCGTGAATGAATACAAGGTGAACTGGGAAAACAACTATCGCGAGAACGGCCACATTGGCAATAAAGTGACCGGCCTTGTTTTGGTTGAATCCGCAACCGTAGAACTGACGACCACTGGCAACCCAGACAAAATTGAGTGGACTAGCCGCGGCATCAACACCAGCGCCGACGTAGCTAAAATGAAATAAAGTTATTCAGAACCAGCGATACACGAACCCCGTCCGGCGATGCGCCAGACGGGGTTTTTCGTTTTATCTTGCCACGAATTTCACGAAATTTCACTAATTTTGGACTCAATTGGCTGGAATTTGTCAAATTCGTGGCGTATTAAGTTTTAATCCACTTGGAAAAGCAGCGTACAGCCCTCTCCTGTTATCTTTGAACCAAATTTTTCTGCGCTATGAAAAAACTTGCCTTACTTGCTGCGCTTTGTTGTTTCGTCCAAATGGGCTTTTCACAAAGGAATTTTGGCAAACTCGTGGGCGGCCTTGAGCTAGGCTTCGATGTGAGCCAACTCACCGACGGTTTCAAACCGCGATTTATCCCCACCTTCCAATTGGAAGTGCCCATCGGCTCGCTGGCATTGGGTGCCGGAATCGGGCGCGAATACTATCAATACTATGAGTACGGGCTTAGTACGGGCCAAACCGTCTTGCGGGAGGAGGGGGGTGTGCCGGTGACTTATTATCTCACCAATATTCGAGAGTTCAAGCCTGCATATTGGACGGTGCCCCTCAAGGCCGAGGTGCGGGTTCACCGTTGCCAATGTGTGTATTTGCAAGCCGGAATGACGCTTGATTTCTTTGATTCAGGCACTCCTGATCGCCTTGTTTTCAGCGGCGCAGAAGTCAAGCAACCCTGGCCCTACGAACTTCGGCACGATGATCTTTTTAAGAAGCGGACCACCAGTTTCAACTTTGGCATTGGGTTCAATTTGTTCCGAACAGGAGGCTTTCGGCTTACGGCCCGGCCCTCCATTGTTTGGAGCGAAAACCCTGAAATTTATCAGCTATATGCCGACAATGCACCTAAGTACATTCCCACTTTACGGATGAATTTTGGGGTGCAGGTGGCGATTATTCGGTGATTGGATTAATACATAGGCACATATTACACATCGTGTTGAAAATCAAGACTATGTGCCCTATGTGCCTATGTATTTATAATCAACCCCTAGAATAATTCGGCGACTCCCGGGTAATAATAATGTTGTGCGGGTGGCTCTCGGTCATGCCTGCGTTCGTAATTTTTACAAACTGCGCATTTTCCTGCAAGGCTTCCACGGTGGCTGCGCCGCAATAGCCCATACCCGCCCGAAGGCCGCCCACATATTGGGTCATAACCTCTTGCAAGGTTCCTTTGTACGGCACACGGCCTTCAATGCCTTCAGGAACGAGTTTTTTAATATCGTCTTCCACATCTTGGAAATATCGGTCTTTTGAGCCCAGCTGCATGGCGCCGAGACTTCCCATACCCCGATAACTTTTGAACTTTCGGCCATCAAAAATGATCGTTTCGCCGGGAGCTTCTTCCACCCCGGCGAACAAAGAACCTGCCATTATACTGCTTGCCCCGGCAGCCAAAGCCTTCACGATATCGCCAGTGTATCGAATACCACCATCTGCTACAATCGGGATGCCTGAACCGCGCAAAGCTTGAGCCGCATTGTAAACCGCTGAAAGTTGCGCCACTCCCACCCCAGCCACAATCCGGGTGGTGCAAATACTTCCGGGGCCAACGCCGACTTTTACGCCGTCCACACCTGCATCTGCGAGCGCTTTGGCGCCTTCGCCTGTTGCTACATTCCCGCCGATGATTTGAAGGTTCGGGAATTTGAGTTTCAAACTTTTGATGGATTCCAAGACACCTCGGGAATGTCCGTGGGCCGTATCCACACAAATAACGTCTACACCAACCGCTACCAGTGCCGATACCCGTTCTTCTGCATCTGCAGTGACCCCAACGGCGGCACCCACTACGAGCCTGCCAAACGAATCTTTGCAGGCTTGCGGGAAGTTTACCCCCTTCATGATGTCCTTGTAAGTAATGAGGCCCACTAGATGAAAACTTGAATCTACCACGGGCAGCTTTTCAATTTTCTGCCGTTGTAGAATGTCTTTTGCCTGGTCCAACGTGGTGCCAAGCGATGCGGTGACGAGGTTTTTCTCGGTCATCAAATCTTTTGCCAGACGAGTATGGTCGGTTTCAAAGCGAAGATCGCGATTGGTAAGAATGCCCACCAATTTGCCCCCAGGATCAATGACCGGGATACCGCCGATGCTGTGTTTTTTCATCAAACCGAGCGCATCAGCTACCGTGGCTTCTGGGTGTAGGGTCACGGGGTCAATAATCATCCCGGCCTCTGAGCGTTTCACGGCACGCACCTGTTCGGCTTGGTCGGCAATGCTCATGTTCTTGTGAATCATGCCGATACCACCCTGCCGTGCAATAGCAATGGCAAGATTTTTATCTGTTACGGTATCCATAGCAGCGGATACCACGGGGACATTGAGACGAATAGTGCGTGTTAGTTGGGAAGAAATATCTACCTCGCGGGGGAGGACTTCGCTATAAGAAGGGACGAGCAGAACGTCGTCGTAAGTAAGCGATTCGCCAAGGAATTTGGCGGCTGCGGCGTTGGTCAACTTTGATTCCATGCGCAAAGGTCGGGCGAAGGATGCCAAAGTAGGCGGGGTAGAGCAAAAGTTTTTTAGGTTGGTCTATGTTAACTTTTGCGCAGCGCCTTGAAGGATGCAATACTCACCATGCTGAAAAGGAAAAGTCCAGCCAAACCAGCCCCCAGCGCGACCACGAATTTAACGGACCAAGCGAAGCCCGTCTTTTCAAACAATAGCCAATCAAAGAGTAGGATAAACACAAAAAAACCAATGGTTTGAATCATCCCCAATCGGCTGGGCCGGAATTCAAATTCCCGAACACAAAGCCAAATCATAGCCCCAGCGATAAAAATTTGGGTGGCCAATGCAGCCGTTGCCGAGCCAATGGCCTGCCAGTGGGGGATGAGCAAAAGATTCAAGGCCAAATCCAGCGCAATGCCTACCACAAAAAATCGGTTCATCCGCATCATCCGCTCCCGGGCAGTGAGCAGCGTACTGAAAATGTAGGTGACACTGACAGGTACAAAAGCCCAAATTAATATCCCCAGCACCTCAAAACGATATTCGTTGGCGCGGGCAGGCATCATCAATCGGAGCAAATCTTCTCTTGCAAAAAAGATGGCGGTCGCAAGGGTTACACTCCCAGCCCAAATCAATTTGAAACTCATAGAGGTAAGGGGTCGAACCGTTTCTTTTTCTTTCAAAAGCCGGGCAAACATGGGCAGCAGCAACGAAGCAAACAGATAGCCAAACATATTGCAGGCCTCCAAAAGCCGGAAGGCTCTGGCGTACACATCGGCATGGGCTGTTACGGACATTCGTTCCAAAAGCACGGCATCCAGACGGGTGTAGGCGAACATGAGCACCACCACCAGCGCATACGGCAGACTTTGACGGAACATGGAAAACACCGCTGGTTTACCCGCCCGCCAATTGGCTGCCCAACTGGGTTTTACTGGAAACACCGCGTGTTGACGCAACAAAATAAACACCACGATCGCCGTCACGAACAAAGCAAGCGTCTGTGCCAGCGCAAAATTGAGGAGTGAAAATGGCAGCCAATCCGTCCAGATCAAAACCCCGCAGGTAACTACCATCAGCAACTTATCCAACGAAGAAAGCAGGCTGTCCAGACGATAATGCCCCAGGCCGGAAATATTGGAGCGCAGGAAAAGAATGAGCTGCACCAGTACTTGGTTGATCAATAAAATGAACAACAATGGCAACGCTTCTGCTCCATAACCCAACACAAACGCCGCGACCATCATCGTCAGGGTGACGTACAGCGTAGCGAGCAACCACTTGATGGCCAGCAGGTTGGGGAAGTATTTTGGCAGCAACTGCGGGTGCTGACTGATGTGTCGGTTGTTGAAACTTTGAATCCCGAAATCGTTCAGGATTTGAAACAGGTAGGCGAGGTTGAGCAGTGCGAAATAGGTTCCATAATCTTCGCCGACGCGATTTTGCACCCCGAGATCAATACCAAATATAAAAATCGGCTTTATCAGGAGATTGATAAAGACCAGGAGGAGGATGTTTAAAAGGAATTCGCGCTTCAATAAGGATGTTTATGAGGGTTTAGGAGGGTTTATGAGGGTTTAGGAGGGTGAGAGTATTCAGAAATCGGGAGTGTTCAGAAATCAGTGTCGAGGGTGTTCAAAAATCTGTTTCAACTGCAATTTCACCCCCTACCCCTAGTGGGTAATTGTTTGTTAATCATTAAGTTATGCGTTCAACGGAATAAACTCCCCTTCAGGGCAATGTCATTGACTTAAGACCCTGAAAGGGTCAAACATGAATAGCCCCGAATGAAATTCGGGGAGGAAGGGCGTGTGTGTAACAACCCCGAATGGGGTTGAATGTGCGTTTAGAATATATTCAACCCCATTCGGGGTTGTTACCATTGCTTATATT
>JBBQSW010000068.1:0-12159 GCA_038213575.1 Chitinophagales bacterium
TTTCCTTGCGAACGAGCAATTATATGTAGGCGCACGATACATTGGAGCTAAAGCTGAACCACGCGGTATTTTGGACGCTAATGGCGATCAGATTGAAGTAAGCATTGATCGTTTGGCTTTCGCTGCGGGTTGGTTCCCAACCAAAAACATGCTTCTGAAGGGTGAATATGTTCTCCAGAATTACACTGATTTTCCCACTACCGACTATCGGAACGAGGGTAAATTCAGCGGGTTTATGGTTCAGGCGGTTATAGGGTTCTAATTTTAAAGGTTGTTGAGGGGGTGTAACCAGCAGTTGACACAGATCCCTGAACATTCTCGTGCAAGATCTCAACAGCCTCACTCCCCCCAACAACCTCAACCCCCTCAACAATCTCAACCCCTCAACAACCTAAATCTTGCCTCATGTTTTTCGATAAAACCACCTGGCTTTTCAATTTCCTATTAATGATAGGGATTGTTTGCTTGATGGGCAGCACCACTGCCAGCGAGAAAAAACGCTATCAAATAGAAAGTGGCAGCAGGTTGTATCTAAAAGGCACTTCAAACGTGAACTCCTTTATTTGTGATTGTGAGGATCAATACGCCGGGCAAGTATTGGAAGTAGACCGAAAAGGGGGCTATGCTCGTTTTCGCAATGTTGATCTCCATATAAAGTCAAAGAATTTTGATTGCCACAATCGAAAGATTGATCATGATATGCAGAAGGCGCTCAAGACAGAACACTTTCCCTTTATCAAAATCTCTTTGGTAGATACGTGGCAGGATCCCAAATGCCTGGAAGCTGAGTATAAGGGTTGGTTCGATGTGCAGGCGAATGTCAATATAACCATCACGAATGTAACAAAGCTGCAGTCCATGCCAGCCAGGGCAAGGGTGCTCGGTCCGAACCGCTATCAACTCTGCGGACAAAACGCACTGCAAATGAGCGCATTCGACATTGACCCTCCAGAAGCCATGATGGGAATGATCAAAGTAAATGACTGGATTACTTTCCATTTTGACCTTATTATACTCGTTGATGAAATACAGTGATCCGGTGGCGGGTGCAATCGAGTTGTTTGTATTCGCCTGTTATTTCACAAAAAATTCAAAGGTTTTACCATGCAAAAATTTCTAATCAAAGGCTTTATCGCGGGTGCGGTTCTTTTGGGGTTTAGTTATGCAGCGCTTTACCTGGTTGTCGCGTTGTTCCCCAGCCTTGCTGAGCAGTATTATGACCCTGTATTTAGTTTTGAGGGGGAAAAAGCGGTTTTGTATTTTATACACCCCTTTATCCTGAGTTTTGCGCTGGCCTGGTTTTGGCGGCGCTTCAAGGGTTTGTTTCACGGCCCATTCTGGTGGCGTGGAATCGAAATGGGGCTGGTATATGGCCTGATTGCGACCTTCCCTGCCATGTGGATCACGTTTAGTTCGATCGCAGTATCTTTGGGTTTGGTAATCTCCTGGTTGCTTTATGGTGTAATTCAGGCCATTTTGGTGGGTATTATCTTTGCGAAGATCAGCCCTTGAGGGGACTTGCAGCGATGATCTGTGCCGCTTGAAAAAATAGTGCGCATGACAGCGCTTCCTAAAGGCGGCTCGTTGTGTTGCGGTGTAAAAGGCGCAAGTCTTCCTGGTAAAGGATGGCTTGCGCCTTTTTTGTTACTGTTCAGCGCTTGCAGGCAGATAAGATAAAGTTAATTTCGGTAGGGTTGATTCCAAAGACACTGCTATTATTCTTACCATTGCAATTCAAAATAGCAGATAATTTGGAAAAACAATGAACGAAAAACCTTCAGAGGCCTCCTTGGCGCCCTTTAGTTGCCAATATTCCCCGCAAGTCCCGGAATTGCTGCTACGGCTTAACTGTACGATTGCCATTACGACCTATCAGGCAGGCAAATTAGTTTTCATCTCTGCCCAAAACGAGGATGCTTTGGTCCAGTTGCCCCGAACTTTTCCAAAACCCATGGGGATCGCTGAAAATAAGGAGACCGACCAATTGGCCCTCGCGTGCAAAGATGAGATCGTGGTGTTCTCCAATTCCCCGCAGTTGGCAGCACACTATCCCCCTGCTCCCCAAAAATATGATGCGCTGTACATACCGCGCACCACCTACCATACGGGGCCTTTGGATATTCACGACCTGTGTTTTGGCAAGGATGGAAAATTGTACGCCGTCAACACCTTGTTTTCTTGTCTCGTAACCATTGACGACCTATATAATTTCACGCCGTTTTGGAAGCCGCCGTTTATTGACCAACTCGTTTCCGAAGACCGCTGCCATTTGAATGGTCTGGCCTTGAAAGACGGGCTTCCGAAGTATGCCACCGCTTTCAATCAGGGGAACAGTTTCCAGAGTTGGCGGGAACATGTCACTACGACGGGGGTTGTTTTTGACTTGGAAACCAATGAAACGGTGGCGAGCGGTTTGGCCATGCCGCATTCGCCCAGATGGTTCGGGGATGGCCTGTACGTGTTGCTTTCTGCTTCTGGCCAATTGGTCCGGGTGGATGTTGAGAGCGGAAAACAGGAAGTCATCGTTCAGTTGGACGGGTTTGTAAGGGGGATGGATTTGTACAAAGACTACCTTTTTATCGGACTTTCTAAACTAAGGAAAAACTCTTCTACCTTTGGGAAGCTGAAATTTGCAGAAAAAGCCAACCAGGCGGGCATTGTTATCGTCCACTTACCTACCGGGAGCATGGTGGGTAAAATCAATTACCTCACATCCCTCGACGAAATTTACGACGTGCACATCATTGGGGATAAGGTTCGTCCCAACATTTTAAATACGGCAACGCCGGACTATAAACTGGGCCTTATGATACCAGAGTCTACTTTTTGGGCAAAACCTGAATAATTCTTTCACAATACTACTCAATCATTTATGAAACAAATCTCTCACGCACGAAAACAAAGACAACTTCGGCACCTTGTCAAAAGGTTGAAAGCCCTTTCAACCGATTCCCAGCACAACGCTCAGCAACAAATGGGGGCTTTGGTTAGAAAAGTCAAAGCGCTGGTCAAAGAACTGTCCTGCGTTTTGGCCCCTTTTCACTTAAAAAGGATTCTGGGGCCAGCTGCTTTAATTCTGGGTGTTTCTATTAGTACGCCAGCAGCGGCACAATCCTTTGCACCGCCGGAAAAGAACCCTTTTGGATTGGTTTCTACTTATGCTTATGCATTCCCGGCTTTTGCTGATCTAGATGCTGACGGCGACCTGGATTTGCTGGTGAGTGAGGGCGGTGATTATACTGGCAGCATCAAGTATTTTAAAAATGACGGCACTAATACCGATCCGCAATACGCCCCGCCCCTTCAAAATCCGTTTGGGATCACGCTTGACTCCATGTATCTTTTTCCCACGTTTGCTGACCTGGATCATGATGGAGACATGGATTTGATTGCTGGCGAAACCTATGGCAACGTACTGTATTTTAAAAATATTGGCAATGCTAATGCTCCCGAGTTTGCAGCTCCTGTACTGAATCCGTTTGGTTTAACTTCGTCAGACTATTTCGTTATCCCAACTTTTGCCGATTTGGATGCTGATGGCGACCTCGATATGTTAGCGGGCGAGTATGATGGCGTTATGGTGTATTTTAAAAACATAGGCACTGCAACCAACCCACAATTTGCAGGGCCACAGCAGAACGCGTTTGGGATAAGCCCAGTCAATACGGTTGGTTTCCCAGCTTTTGCGGATTTGGATGTGGACGGCGACCTCGATTTGCTTATTGGGGAGTATGAAGGAAACATGCAGTTTTATGAGAACACAGGTTCTGCGGCCAACCCACAATTTGCAGCGCCCGTGCAGAATCCATTTGGTTTGGTTGCAGCTTATGATCTTGCTTCTCCCGTATTTGCTGACTTGGATGGCGATGGGGACATGGATCTTTTGGTAGGCGAATATGAGGGCGCCATGCAGTATTTTGAAAACACTACGCCTGTTGGGACGCAGGAACAATACGCCAATATTTCCCTCACATTGCATCCAAATCCGGTAGCGGAGGTATTAAACATCCAGACGGATATGCCTTTTGAAAAAATGGAGGCATATAATACAATGGGCAAATTGGTTAAAAGCTATGATGGCGCGCTTACTACGCTCCAAGTAGGAGATTGGAATAGCGGGGCTTATCTCCTGAAATTTATGGATGCAAACGGGCAATTTGTTCTGAGGAAGATCATAAAAGAATAATTGTCTATTTTTTAAAAGTAGAGGTGACATCTCCGACGAAGGAGGAGGTGTTACCTCAACTTTTTATACCTTCCATTTTATGTTATTAATCCAATTGACTGGCCTCTCTGGCGCAGGAAAATCAACTTTAGCGCAGGCCGTCCAACAACGCCTATTGGCATTAGATTACAAGGTAGAAGTAATAGATGGGGATGTATATCGCAGTCATATTTGTAGCGATTTGGGATTCTCAAAATCAGATAGGATTGAAAATATCCGCCGATTGGGCTTCATAGGTCTTACTTTGGCGAAACAAGGCGTAATTGCTATCCTGGCGGCCATCAATCCTTATGAAGCAGCGCGAAGTGCCTTGCAAAATGAAAGTCCCCTTGTAAGAACCGTTTTTTTATCCTGTTCAATAGAGGCCCTAAAGAAAAATGACAAAAAGGGCTTGTATAAACGTGCCCTGCTTCCCAAAGATGATCCCGATTATTTGGCACATTTCACAGGGATCAGTGCGCCTTACGAACCCCCGTCAGCACCCCACCTCGTCTTGCATACGCATGAGGAAACGGAAGAAGTCTCTCTGCAAAGACTGCTCGCTTTCATTCTGGAGCAAATAAACAGTGCTTTATCCTCCGAGGAATCATTCGTTGAGCATGTTCGTTGATTGGAAATACCTGCTTGCTAAAAAGCTGTCTCTATGAACTGATGCGCCCTGACAATGCCATGCAAATTGGAAACACCGTTGCAGATTTTGAAATTTTTCTGGTTGCTTTTGTAGAAAAAGAAACGGTTGCTAAGAACGATTCTCATTCCAAACGTACGGTTCAGCGTACCAAATAAGCCGTCCCAGCGTCTACCTCCGCAGCCATCATTTCCACTGTTTTTACGGCCAAAACTTTCAGCATCCCATCGCGGCACGCTGCAAAATCGTTGTGCAAAGGGCAGGGGTGCTGTGCGTTGCAGCGCTTGATGTTGAGTGCGCATTGGCTAAATATCAGGTTTCCATCGGTAATTGTCAGGAGCTCCAGTAGAGGCGTTTTGGCAGTTTGGTCGTTGGCAAAAAATCCGCCATTCGGCCCTTTTGTGGAATCCACAATACCATGCCGAACCATATCCTGCATTATTTTTCCTAGAAAATGATGTGGGATTTCCAGGTTTTGCGAGAGATCCAGCAAGCTGATCTTTTTCCCATCCCTCCCGTGAATGGCTACGAATGTGACAGCGCGTAGCGCGTATCCGAATGTTTTAGAAAACATGGCGCAAAAGTAAGGTAGTTACTGAGTCCGTTAAGGGTGACTACAATCACTTGCCATGCTGATGCCGCTCATTATCCTGCCTTTTTTGCCTTAATACTTTTGTGGAGAAAAAGAGTTTGAACTCTTTATTTATGCGTTGAATTATAAAAGGAAATTAAACGCCTCCATTATGCTCCACCCTGTCAATTTAATTTCAGTCATGTTCAGAAAAACAACTTTCGTCGCAGGTCTTCTCATCCTCGCAATCTTTGCGTGCACCTCTAAAAAAGAAGCAGAAGACGCTGCCAAAAAATCTCCCAACCCTAGTGAAGCAGCTGCCCCACAGCCTGAAACGCACGGTACAGAAGTAAAAACCGTCGAGCTTACGACTCCGCTCAATAAAGAGTGGGTAAGCGCTGGGAAAGCCAATTATGAGTTGAAATGCCTTGCCTGTCACAAACTCAGCAATGAAAAACTCGTCGGGCCGGGCTGGGCGGATGTCACCAAGCGCCGTGAGCCGGTTTGGATCATGAACATGATCACCAATGTAGAGATGATGCTCGAAAAAGACCCGGAGGCCCAAAAAATGCTCGAGGAATGTCTCGTGCGTATGCCCAATCAAAACATTACCCAAGAGGATGCGCGCAAACTCATTGAGTTCATGCGCTCCAATGATGGGGAGAAGTAGTAGTACCCCGGAACTCCGTTCCGGGGCTTATGAAGTAATAGTACCCCGGAACTCCGTTCCGGGCCTTATGAAGTAATAGTACCCCGGAACTCCGTTCCAGGGCTTATGTGAAAATCTTCGAAGCACCCCCGGAACGGAGTTCCGGGGTACAGTCATTCAAAAATCAACATTTTATATGAAATACAAACATTTTTTACTGCTCATAACAGCCGCAGTCGCGCTGCCGTCTGTGCTGCTTACACCCGGCTGCAAACCGCAGAACCCTGTCTCCGCGGTCGAAGGAGATGCGGCAGGCAAAGTTTATGTCGCTCCTGGAAAATACGATGAGTTTTACAACATTGTATCTGGCGGTTTCAACGGCCAAGTGAGCGTGTACGGCCTGCCTTCAGGTCGCTTGTTCCGCATCATCCCGGTATTTTCATTGAACCCTGAAAGTGGCTGGGGATTCAGCGAAGAGACTAAACCTATGCTCAATACCTCGCACGGTTTTGTGCCTTGGGACGATTCCCACCACATCGCTTTGTCCACCACAAATGGCCAACACGACGGCCGCTGGGCTTTCGTGAACGGCAACAACACGCCGCGCATCGCGCGCATTAGCCTCAGCACTTTCCGCACCGAAGAAATCATTGAGATCCCGAACAGCTCGGGGAACCATTCCTCGCCGTTTCTGACGGAGAATTCGGAGTATGCTGTTGCAGGCACCCGATTCAGTTATCCCATGGACGACGACGACTCGAATCCCGACGTGGGCATCGGCACCTACAAGCAAAATTTTAAGGGCACCGTCTCTTTCATCGGTATTGACAAAGAAAGTGGCCGCATGGATGTCAGTTTCCAAGTGTTATTGCCCGGGGTCAATTTCGACTTGTCGCACTGCGGCAAGGGGCCTTCCCACGACTGGTTCTTCTTCTCCTGCTACAACACCGAGCAAGCCAATACGCTGCTTGAAGTAAATGCTTCACAGAAGGACAAGGACTTTATTATGGCCCTTAACTGGAAAAAATGCGAGGAGTATGTAAAAGCTGGCAAAGGCAAAAAATCGAAAGTCAGCTATGCGCACAACATTTATGACGAGAAAACGCACTCGGCCACTTCAACCATTGAACACGAGACGATTGTGCTCGATCCAAAAGAGTTGAAAGACATTGTGTACTTCATGCCTTGCCCAAAATCGCCGCACGGATGCGATGTTGATCCTACGGGCGAATACATTTGTGGTTCTGGTAAATTGGCTGCGGTGATCCCGGTATTTTCTTTTACCAAAATCCAGAAAGCAATTGCCGACAAGAGTTTTGAAGGAGATTTCGACGGCATTCCTGTGTTGAAATACGATGCTGTATTGCACGGCGAAGTGAAAAAGCCGGGCCTTGGCCCCTTGCACACCGAATTTGACGGCAAAGGTTTTGCCTACACTTCTTTCTTTGTTTCTTCTGAAATCGTGAAATGGAACATCGAAAAGCTTGAAGTAGTGGATCGTGTGCCGACTTATTACTCCATCGGTCACCTTTCCGTCCCGGGCGGCCCTACTGGCAAACCATGGGGTAAATATGTAATTGCTTACAACAAAATCACCAAGGACCGCTATCTCCCTACCGGACCAGAACTGACGCAATCCGCTCAGTTGTATGATATAAGCGGCGACAAAATGAAACTCTTGCTTGACTTCCCGACCATTGGTGAGCCGCACTATGCCGAAGCAATTCCGGCAAGCCTAATTTCGAAAAATTCGGTCAAGATTTTCAAGATCGAAGACAACCACCACCCTTATGTAGCCAAAGGTGAAAAGGAAGCCAAGGTGTTCCGCGAAGGCAACAAGGTACACGTCAACATGACTTCCATCCGTTCGCACTTTATGCCCGACAATATCGAAGGCGTGAAAATGGGTGATGAAGTGTATTTCCACGTCACCAATCTCGAACAGGACTGGGATGTGCCGCACGGCTTTGCCATAAAAGGCGCGAACAACGCCGAACTGCTCATCATGCCGGGCGAGACCTGTACTTTAAAATGGGTGCCAGACCGGATTGGAGTGATTGCTTTCTACTGCACCGACTTCTGTTCAGCGCTCCACCAGGAAATGCAGGGCTACATTCGGGTATCTCCGCGCGGCTCTAATACGCCGCTGACTTTCAGTACGGGGAATAAGGCTGAACCGACAGAAGCGACGAAATAAAGTTGAGAATGTTGAGGGGTTGAGAATATTGAGTGTTTAAGCTCAATCCCCTCAACCCCTCAACCCCAATGTCATTGACTTAAGACCCTGAAAGGGTCAAATATGAATAGCCCCGAATGAAATTCGTGGGGCGTGTGTGTAACAACCCCGAATGGGGTTGAATGTGCTTTTAGAATATATTCAACCCCATTCGGGGTTGTTACCATTGCTCATATTCCCCCCGATTGCATCGGAGGCTATTCAAATTCAACCACTTCGTGGTGGTTAAATTCCCTAAGTCAACGAAATTGCCCTCAACCCCTCAACCCCTCAACCCCTCAACCCCTCAACCCCTAAACCCTAACCCCTAAACCCCTAAACCCTAAACCCCTAAACCCTAAACCCTAAACATTCTCAACCCCTCAACAATGACACTTAGTAAAACAACCCGCATCCTACTTGGGGTGGCGAGCCTGACGCTTATCATTACGTATTTCGTGCCGCTGTGGCAAATACTGCTCTGGGCGCCGCAATATCCAGAGGGTTTGACCATGAAGATTTGGCACAATGATCTGTCGGGCCAGATAGACATTATCAACGGTCTCAATCACTACATCGGCATGAAGCACATCAGTGCCGAGATGTTTCCAGAATTCCAATATATCGGGCTGTTTATAGGCTTTTTGATGCTGGTGGGATTGGCTGCGGCAGTATTCGGAAGTGGGCGCACCTTGTTCTTTTTCACGCTGTTGTCTTATATCTATGGTGTGGCGGCGATGTGGGATTTTTGGCGTTGGGGCTACGAATATGGTCACAATCTTGATCCCAAAGCTGCGATCATCGTGCCGGATATGTCGTACCAGCCACCGCTGATTGGATATAAAAACCTGCTCAATTTTACCTCCTATTCTGGCCCTGACACGGGGGCTTGGGTTATTATTGGGGTTTGTTTGCTGGCGACGGTACTCTGGTGGTGGGAGTTTTTTAGAAACAGAAAGAAGCAAAAAATGTCGGGCGCGATGGCAGGCAAAATAGGCGCATTGGCAGCGTTTTTTGCACTGATGTCTTTCACTTCTTGCACGAAAGGCCCAGAGCCGATTCGCTACGGGAAAGACAATTGCCACCATTGCAAAATGACCCTTACCGACAAACGTTTCGGCGCAGAAATCGTGACATTAAAGGGCAAGGTGTACAAATTTGACGACCTCAATTGCCTGGTCAATTTTCTGAAATCAGGGGAAGTGCCCGCCGAAAACATCGCCCAAACACTGTCGGTAGATTTCAAAAAAACGGGACAATTTGTGGACGTACATCAGGCTTTCTTTCTCGAAAACGAAGCCATCAAAAGCCCCATGCGCGCCGACATTGCGAGTTTTTCTGACAAGCAAGATTTAGACGCGGTGAAGGCTGAAATTGGTGGTGGGAAGGAGTTGAATTGGGATGGGGTGAAGGCGGGGTTTTGAACTAAACCTAGTAGGTTTTCAAAACTACGAGGTTTCAAGCATGAGAAAAAAACGTTGACAATGAGACCACTATCACTTCTTATATTGTTTTTATCGGCATTCAATCTGTCGGCAGCAAACCACCACGTCGGTAATGGCCAGCCCAACGCGACGATCCATTCCGCCTTGGCGAAATCCCAATCTGGCGATACTATTTTCGTCCACGGAGGCACCTATACGGAAGGCAATCTGGCGATTGGCAAACCGATGGCTTTGATCGGAATCAATTTTCCGGTGCTCGACGGCCAGCACAACTGTGAAATCATCACTGTCACAGCCTCCGATGTTTATATTCGAGGGTTTGAAATCCGTAACAGCGGCCAACTCAGCACCCTCGATGTGGCAGGAATCAAAGTCCTCTCCTCCAATCGCGTTGTGATAGAAGGCAACCACATCCGTGATTGCAATTTTGGGATTTACCTCTCTGACTGCAACGATTGCCAGGTGACCCGCAACGACGTGCAGGGCATTCTAAAAGAGGAGCAAAACTGTGGCAACGGTATCCATTTATGGAAATGTTCGCGGGCCTTGGTAGCAGAAAACCAACTGTCTGGCCAACGCGATGGCATCTATTTTGAATTTGTGACAGACTCCGAGGTTCGGTACAATAACAGCGAACAAAACCTGCGCTACGGCCTGCACTTTATGTTTTCGCACAACGACCATTATCACCACAACTGGTTTCACCATAATGGCGCAGGGGTGGCCGTGATGTACTCCCGGCAAGTGCAAATGACCGAGAACGAATTTGGATACAATTGGGGCGGAAGCGCTTATGGCCTTTTGTTGAAAGACATCTCGGACAGCCATATTTGGAAGAACACATTTGAGCACAACTCCGCTGCGGTGTACATGGAAGGTGCGAGCCGTATCATTTTGGAACAAAACCAGTTCCGCGAAAACGGCTGGGCGCTACGGGTACAAGCCAGTTGCGATGCCAATGTGATCCGAGAAAACAACTTTTTTGGCAACTCCTTCGACGTATCCACCAACGGCAGCCTTGTGCTCAACACTTTCGACGGCAACTATTGGGACCGCTACGAAGGCTACGATCTCAATCGCGATGGAGTAGGTGACGTGCCCTTCCGCCCGGTCAGTTTATACGCTGTGGTGGTGGAGAAAATGCCATTCGGACTGATGTTGATGCGCAGTTTCATGGTGTATCTGATGGATAAAGCCGAAAAGATAATCCCTTCGCTGACCCCCGAACAATTGATGGATGAAAAACCAGCAATGAAGCCGCTCGAATACTCCTAAACCGCGTAGGTTTTTGAAAACCTCCGAGGTTTAAAATCTTCAATTTTTTAAAACGCAATCGTATGAAAATCAACTTTATTTTTCGCTTTGCATTCGCAATATTGGTCGTAGTTGCATTTGCAAATTGTACCAATTCCAGCCCCGACCAGCAATCCGCCACCAACCAAGCTGCGGCTCCATTGGGTGGCGGGCAATCCGCCGTACAAGACGACGTGTCTGCAAAAGACATTGTAAAAGTTGCTTCAGGCAGTGCAGACCACACCACCTTGGTTGCAGCCGTAAAAGCCGCTGATCTGGTGAATGTGCTGGCCAATGCTGGCCCATTTACGGTGTTTGCACCCACCAACGCGGCCTTTGACAAATTGCCCGCAGGTACGGTGGAAGGCTTGTTGAAACCCGACAAAAAGGAGACCCTGGCGGATATTTTGCAGTACCACGTCGCCGTAGCAGTGTACAAACCGGAAATGCTGCAAGACGGCCAGGTGATCTCCATGGCCAATGATGGTAAAGTGACTATTGGCGTAAAAGATGGCAAAATAACCGTCAACGGTGCCAATGTAGTGGCCACTATTCCCGCGACAAACGGTATTATTCACGTGATAGACGCGGTGCTTTTACCAAAATAACCCAGGTTTAAATATGCCGCATAGCGGTGACATTTTGGTCATGCTCGAATCAACCCTTCTATCTAAATCTTTCGGCAAACTAAAGGCCCTCGACAATGTGAGTGTCAAAATGGAAGCCGGGCAAGCCGTTTCGCTCGTCGGCCCCAATGGCTCTGGGAAAACAACTTTTTTGAAATGCCTGCTCGGCCTCGTCATTCCAGACAGTGGTGAGTTGACGTTGAATGGCCAACGCATACTCGGCAATTGGGATTATCGGCGACATATTGGCTATATGCCCCAAATTGGGCGTTACCCAGACAATATGCGCGTCGGACAAGTGTTCGACATGGTAAAGGAAATTCGCCGCGGCATCTTTACGCGCCTGGACGATGATCTGATGCAGGCCTTTGAAGTCGAAAAGTTTTCCCATAAAACCATGCGCACGCTCTCTGGTGGTACGCGCCAAAAAGTGAGCGCCTGCCTCGCTTTTATGTTCGATCCCGATGTGTTGGTGTTGGACGAACCCACCGCCGGGTTGGATCCCTT
>JBBQSW010000069.1:0-12097 GCA_038213575.1 Chitinophagales bacterium
GATGACAATGTTGGCCCATCGAGAACAATATAGAATAGCGTATTATTAACCGTAGCTGTATTGGTCGCATTTATCGAAATGGAGCGATAATCCGCAAAAATTCTTTTATTCGTAATAGGTCCGGTGGTTTCGTCGTATAATTCAAGTTCTTCTGCCGGAAATATTCCAGCTTCGAGGGAGACCCCTGCCATAAGGGCGGGAGCTTCTTCTTTCATTAAAAAGTCAAGCCGCTGTATATTATAGGTTGCGTTAGGCTGCGAAAAGACATAAACTGGTATTTTTTTGCGGTTTGGATATCCAGGCAATGGAGCGGCGGCGGCTGTACCTTGCCGTAATTGAAAGCCTGTAGCAATACAAGGAGTTGGAGGTACAACTTGATAAGTAGGTATCAGCCCTCCGTCACACCCGCTAAAAATCAAATTACAAACATTTCCATTGAAGAACTTCACACTGCCGCTAAGTTGTCCGATGTCAATAATTTCTCCAGGATAAGCATCAATTGCTAACACACAGAGGAGCCGTCTTCCAAAAACAGTCCAGCTTGTTGGGGTACCGGAGTCAATGACTTTGTAAGAAAAAGTTTTTTGAGCCTCATCGACACCATATAACGGGCTGGTAGGATCATTTGAATCATTCAACCCTGGCGGCGAACACATAAGCGAAACACCCTCATTTGGCTTGGAGGTTTTCCGAGATGTTATCGGGCTTGGGGTTACTATGACTGAACCACTCAAGTTGAACTCACTAAAGTAGAATTGGTAGGGCGTAATTACGTCATTCGGATTCCCCGCTTTTGAAAGGTACACATAGTAATAGACCGAATTACAGGGATTATAAGGGAATGGATTTGTGCAAGAAGGAAGAACAGACGCTGGGGGTTTAACTTCGCTACATATTTCAATTCGCCAGTCAAAACAGCCCATCGGCTGAGCCCAAACATTTGTTGGGGATAAAGATAAGATAGTGAAAATCTTAACAAGCAGAAGCATCGCTGCCCCCCCCCATTTCTTACAAAAGAAAGTTTTGTGTAACATGGTTGTACGGTTTTAGAATTTGAAAAATGATTGATTTTGAACAATGTAACAAATGTTGTAATGGTTTGAATAGTGTGCAAAAGGTTGCTCACCCCTTTTTTGCCGCCATAGGCTTCCCAAAGGCGACACCTTGGCTTCGGGGCAAGACACCAGTGCCTACTCGGAAAAAGCATACAATGTTGCCAAATCAATACAAAGATAGCCAACCTGATTAAGAACCAAGTATTGGTTGGAGATTTAACCATGAATGTTGGATTTGGGCATTAAAATTATTCATCTTAATAGTCGGGAATCGCATATCCCAAGTTGCTACCTTCGCCCCCATGTCGCGCTCGAACAAATACGTCTGCATCCACGGCCATTTTTATCAGCCACCCCGTGAGAATGCCTGGCTTGAAACAGTAGAACAACAAGAAACCGCCCATCCCTTCCACGATTGGAATACACGCATTAACCATGAGTGCTACGCGCCCAATGCGGCGGCACGCATATTGGATAGCGAGGGCTGGATTGTCAAAATCCGAAACAACTACAACCGCATTTCTTGGAACTTCGGCCCCACACTGCTTTCGTGGCTCGAAGACAATGATCCCGACGCTTATTCCATGCTTCTTCGGGCAGATAAGCGCAGTCAGGAGCTGTTTGGAGGCCACGGCTCCGCGGTCGCGCAGGTGCATAGCCACCTCATCATGCCCCTGTGCAATGCGCGTGACAAAGTAACCCAAGTCAGCTGGGGCATTCATGATTTTGAGCGGCGTTTTGGCCGTTATCCGGAAGGTATTTGGCTGGCTGAAACGGCGGTGAATACTGAAACATTGGAAGTGCTCGCTTCTCATGGCATCCAGTACACCATACTAGCGCCGCGTCAAGCCAAGGCGGTTAGGAAAATGGCCGTTACCAGTAAAAAGTCACCAGACACTGGTGAACCAGTCGCTAATCCGCCAGACATCAATAACCCGTCTCCTTGGCACAATGTGGATGCGGATTCACTGGATACCCGCCGACCGTATTGGTGTTTGCTTCCCAGTGGGCGGCGCATTGCGCTCTTTTTTTATCACGGAAAAATAGCGCAAGAGGTTGCATTCAATGGTCTTTTGAACAGCGGTAAAGCGTTTTCTCAGCGGATTACGGGGATTTTTGACGAAGATAACTCCCCTCAATTGGCGCATATTGCAACGGATGGAGAAAGTTACGGACACCACCACCGCTATGGGGAAATGGCCCTCGCCGATTGCCTCAATTATGTGGAAGACACCGGCCTTGCCACATTAACCAACTATGGCCAATTCTTAGAACTCCACCCACCTACCTGGGAGGTCCAAATCCATGAAAACTCCTCCTGGAGTTGTGTGCATGGAATTGAACGATGGCGCAGCGATTGCGGATGCAATTCCGGAAAACCAGGCTGGCATCAGCGATGGCGGAAGCCGTTGCGAGAAACCCTGGACTGGTTGCGAGACCAACTCGCCCCCATCTTTGAAAAAGAATCTGCAAGGCTGCTCCGTGACCCATGGGCCGCCCGCAACGATTACATAGAAATTATGCTGAATCGTTCTGACACGGCGGTGGAGGCTTTTTTGAAAAAACACGCCCGACGAGAATTAAGCCATCTTGAAAAAGTCGTCGTGCTCCGCTTGCTTGAAAGCCAACGTTTTGCAGTGCTTATGTACACGAGCTGTGGTTGGTTTTTTGACGAAATATCGGGTATAGAGACCAATCAAATTTTGCAGTATGCCCTGCGCACCATGGACTATACGCTCGATGTGACCGGGCAAGACTTGCATCCAGAATTCACCCGGCGATTGGCTGCTGCCCCCAGCAATGTCCTCCCCAACGGCGCTGAAAGTTTTCTAAAAAATGTGGTTCCCACCCGCGTTACGCTTGAGCGCGTGGCCATGCACTTTGCGGTCGCTTCGCTTTTTGAGGATGACCCAAACAAACTCGATTTGTTCAATTACACGGCCTCTGTGGAGTTTTTTGAAAAAATCGAAGCAGGCACTCCCCAGTTTGCCGCAGGAAGGCTACGGATCCGTTCCCGACTCAGTCATGCCGAGAAGACTTTCTCTTTTGCCGTGTTGTACCTAGGTCAGCAGCATATCATTGGCAATATCAGTGGTGAGATGCTCCGCTCCCAGTTTGAAGAAATGTACACCCGTACCAGCCATGCATTCCGCGCCGCCAACATGGGCGAGGTCATCGGCGTGTTGCAGGAATATTTTGGCCCGGACAAGTTTAGCCTGACCAGCCTTTTTGCCGATGAGAAAATCAAAATTATCCAAACAATCACAGATTCTAGCCTCATAGTCGCAGAGGCTACTTTTCGCGATGTGTTTAATGATAATTACCAACTCATGGCCGGCATTGAAGAGGCCAAACTCCCACTGCCTTCCACTTGGAGCAACATCGCCTCGTATGTACTGAATGCTGACCTGTTGAATTTTTTTGAAGGGGACGATGTGTCAGACACGCGCAACCTCCGGCGTATTGTTGCCGATATCAAACGCTGGCACATCAAGCGCCCGGATGAGGATACGCTTAACCTCGCCATCGGGGAGCGTGTGTTTCGCGAAATCGAAAAAATTGGTTTGGATGAATCTTCCCTCCCTCGGGTACACTGGCTCGCCAACGTGCTTACTATCGTTCAAGAAATGGGACTAAAACCCAATATTTGGCGTAGTCAAAACGTGTTTTATCTACTCACCAAAGGCCTTCGTAAGGGACAATGGGTGTTTTTAAACACAGAATGGGAAGCTGAATTCGAGCGCCTGGGCATCTTATTGAAAGTTCGGCTGAAGACAGGTGGAATTTTTTGACAGGATAAACAGGATGTTTGACTCGGTATGGTCAGGCTACGCCGACGTCCCTCTTAAATCCTGTTTATCCTGTCAAAAAACGTTCATATAACTAAATTCGCACCATCTTCCGTACCGCACTTTTTGTGGGTGTTTCCAATTTATAGTATAAAATTCCAGCCGCACTTAGTCCTGTCAAGTCAAAGTCTACCGTATTCATTCCGGCAGGCCAATCGCTTGATTTCGACCAGAGTACTTTTCCATTTCCATCCACAACCGTGAGCGTGGCCGGGCTGGCCTCCGGGAGCTGGAAGGTAATAGCGGTTTTATCCGTGAAGGGATTGGGCTGGTTTTGGAACAACTCAAAATCAGAAGATGCGTTGCCAAAGCGAAGCGCTAGATGGGATTTGGTGATTGGTAGATTGGTAGATTGGTGATTGGTTACCAGTGTTCCAGGGAAAGGGTATGCCTCCGCTTGAGTGATTTCATCGCTGATGCGCAGCATTTCGTGCAGAGAACCTGCTTTTTTCGCCTTCATTTTAAGGCTGAAACGGACGTGTCCGCCAGCCTCCCAAGCCATGGTGAGCAAGGATTTTTTGGGGAATAGCGCAAAGTTTTCTTTGCTCATTTTTTCCCCAGGAAGGATTTCTAAAATTTCAAGTCCATCCATTTCCAGCGTAAACTGGCAGCCTTCAAGCAATTCGGAAGCGCTGAATTCCAATTCAAAAATTTCGCCCATTTGAACGGTACGAGTTTCAGTATCAACATAAACCGTTCCAGCAAACCGCTCATCAGCAGGAGACGATAGGTTGGGAGCTGCCGTGTAGTTCACATCACCGATTTTCATACCGATGAAGTTGTAGGGCGAAGGATTGCCTATTGGAATGGTATCGGGGAATCCCGTTTGAAACGGATTGAGCGGATTGGGGAAAACAAAGCTCGAATCTATAAAACGCCAGCTCTTGTTGTTGGGCAAATTTGTGTAAATTCCCAGGATAAGTTTGCGCAATTCTACAATATCAAAACTTGTGACACTCCCGGATTTGTTGGCATCTGCACTGATCATTTTGTAAGGAGAGTTTAGTGGCTCGGTTCCAAGTATATGCTTAGAAATCAACACTAAATCGTAGGTTGTTGTGCCATTTAGAGGATTATCGTCTCTTTTGGGAACGATGTCAAAATCAGCAGCCAAAGGTATATTATCAGGTATATGATAATATCCAAGGCTGTCTGTAACATCAGAACTCAAGATCGGTGGGCAAAACAAACAACCACCCTCTATTGCAATCGAAACATCAGAAACGCCTGCGCCCAGTTCTGTAATTATTCTGCCTGAAATTCCATCATTGGGGTCAGAGCAAATGCCCAAGTCATCTTTCACAATTATGGTAGTCTCGCAGTAATCTGCATTGCCGGCTTTGTCTATGGCCCAAATTTCTACGCAGTTAGTGTCAATATCAGAACAGTGATACACTACCGAATTCATTGGATCCCCATTTCCATCCACAGGAAAACCAGTACCCACTCCGCATTTGCGAATGCCTACTTTTATCTGATTAACGGGGGTACAGTTGTCATCGGTAAATTGCAAGAAATCAGTAGCAAACAATTCAATCATACCTGTAGGGTTGATATTAGCGGCGAGGGTTAGACACTCCACCGCTGGCGGTTTGCAGTCTTTCACTGTAAAAGTGTAATTATATTCTGCATTGTTGCCACAACCGTCCGTGATAAACCACTTGATTTGGTGTGTGCCGTGCGGCAGTTCCGGATCCACATACACATTCGGTGTTTGTTGCCAATTCCAGCGAACCCGTGCGGTTTTGTTTTTGCCCAACACCGTTTCTTCGATTGCAAAGCCCATTTTTTGATTGCTTGGCACGGGTCGCTCATCAAATTGACGGGGCGTGCCTCCAGAAAAATTAGGCGTGTTCAGATTGTCGTAAAGTATATTATTCCAACCAAGCCCTCCAAATCCGACGTTCACAGAGTTTACCACCGTTTCCTTGATCCCATCTCCATTTAAGTCAAGGAACAGCAAGTATTCGATGTTGATGTTTGAACCGGAGCAGGCATCAGTAGCGGTGAAACTCAGCTCTGTCGGTTCTTCGCAGAGGTCTTTAATACCCAAAACAGGATCAAACCAATAATTCTCGTTCCAGAATTGGGGGTTATTGGGTGTTGCCCAGTTTTGAGTGGCACAGGTAGGAGCAGTATAAGTACCTGTAGGTGCTTGACCGTCAATGATTTTGATGATTTGTTTGTACTTATATCCGTTGGTATTTTGGCTAAAAAAGCTACAAAAGTTGGTGGGGTTAGGATCTGTGGGATTGATTCTTACAACACTGGGCGCCCAAATTCCGGAGGTGCCGCAAGCAGACACAACCGGGCCAGGCAAGTTGGCTGGGCTGTTAGAGATTGTATTAGGGTTTGGGTTCGGAACTACGATCAAGGGCAGCAGTGAATCGTATTTACAACGATTGGTAATTTCCCAGGTGCGCTCGATTTTAAAGCAAGCATCTGGCACGATGGTGAAGATTTCATCTTTAAAGTCAATCTTAAACTCCTCGCAATTTTGCCCAAAAAAAGTCGGTTCGCCATAATTGCCCGTGCCATCGCATAGGGTGATAATCTTGTCGTCGGGAAATTTGGTAAAATAATCCTGCACGTAGTCCACGGTTACGGCCTGCGCACAGGCTCCACTGTTTCCCGCATTATCAAAAACTTGGAAAATTCGGACAATGGTGCCACGATTACAAACAGTATCAAACAGGGTATAATCCACGTCCATCGCCAAGGAATCTACCGCACAGGAAATGGAGGTAATGGATCCATAAGGCTCTAGGGTAGGGTCAAAATTTTCACAGCTCGCAACCTGGTTTGGTGGCGCCACACAGATGGGTGGGTGAGGATCGGTAAGGAGGATTTTTACCGCACAGTCACTGAAATGCCCCGCCCCAAAGCTTGCTGATACGTCACCAGAAGGCACCGGAATATCGTAAACACGCAGTATTGCATCGAGTGTATCATTTCGGTTTAGGCAGCAGAAGCGAAGGGAATCCGTCCAGACCGTATCATACAAGCATGGGGTGAACTCTAATAATCTGGCTTTGAACGCGAGGGGTGTACAAGCATCTGTGGAACCATTGTCCAGTTTATCAGCCCCGATGGCCAGCAAGCCGTCGTCCAACAGTTGCACCGTCGAAAATGTATCGCAACGCGCCACGGGAGGATTCATGTCGGCTACTGTCAAATTGAAAATGCAATCACCGATATTCCCACAACTGTCCTCGGCCACATACGTAATCTCGGTTGTTCCTACGGGCATCAATACGGTGCCCAGCACCCCGAGGGTATCAAAACTGGTCGGATCATTTCCCATAAAATCAGCCAGCGAACCGATCAAGGCTTTAGAGAGCCCATTCTCTTCCCAAAATGCTTGAAAAGAAAACAATTCAGAACAAGCATCGCTCAGAATCACATCGGGAAAATTCACCAGGGCATAGCAGGTATCTGCACTTAAAGTCATTAAAAGTGATGAAGGACAAGCTACGCTGGGGCCCGTTTCATCCAGGACATAGATATTTTGCAGAAAAGGCCCTTCGGTAACACCAGAACAAAAGTCGAAAAACTCCCATAGCCGCCGGATGCGCAAATCGCCGCATGGAAGCGCAAGTGGGAAGTCTTCATAAAATGCAGAAATCTCGCAAATGGAATTGTTTTCCATGTTGTATTGCTTGCCATTGGATTGCACAAATGGTACGCCGGTGAATGCTGGGGTAATATTTGAATCCGGGCAATGGAGCGTAATGTTAGGGGGCAATTGTATTTCAGCAAGCGTGTGGAGCTTTTTTCTGATATGCTGAATACAAGTACCTGTATTGCCGCTCAGGTCGGTGGTTATCCAAGTTCGACTAACAATTTTGGAATAGAGCGTATCGCAGGAAAAAGTGACGCTGTTATCAATGAAGCTGGGAGGGGTTGTTGACCCACAAGCATCGCTTACCTGCGGTACTCCAGCAGCCAATCCAAGACTGTCTTTCAAAAACTGCGGGCTAATATCTTCTTCAGCGCAGGAAACTATAATGTCCGGGCAATTGAACACGGGTCCGATTTTATCCAAAATCTTCACGTTGCCCCAACACCGGTTCCCGTTCGCGATATACGTTACGCGGTCTTGGTATGTTTTGCCAATATCATTGGCATTGAAGATTGCTGGCATCCAAGGACCATTACCAAAAGGAGCCGTTCTGTCAACCTCTACAATATAATCCGATGCACAACCATACGAACCTTCCAGTACTTCAGAAAAAGCAAGCGTTCTGGCGCAACTGGAATCCAGTTCTATCGTCACAAGATCATCGCAGGTCAAGGTGGGGGGCGCTGAACTTTCGAGGGTAAATGTAAAAGTGCAAGTAGCGGTGTTGCCCGCCAAATCAGTTGCCAGAAACACACAAGTGGTATTGCCTGCGGAAAACAAACCTCCAGACACTGGGCCAGACAGTTGAATGATGATGGCGGTTCCCTGGTCGTCGGTGGCGGTAACGGTGTAGTTCAGTACCGTGTCGCAGGCACCTGCCCCCAGTAGGAATGTGTCGGAAGCAGGACAAAATATCTCTGGATCCACCGTGTCTGCCAGTATTTGGAAATCCGTGGATTGCGCGTTTTTTTGTCCACCATAAGGAGAGTAACCTTGGGTCTGTTTGGCAATTTGGTTACTAGTTAAGGAGCTTGGCAGCTCAATTTTCAATTTTTCAGGCGAGAGGACTTTGCCAAAAAGATTGATAGTCAGGACCGAAAGCAAAAGGAGTAAAGCTCGATTCATGGGAATGAGTTGGAAATTGAAGCAGATGAAAAAAAAGTGCCTTGCCCGAAAAGGCTCGGCAAGCGGGGGTGCGTAAAAATTTGCAGCGAAAATTGAGCCGACTTGCTTCGCACGCCAGAAATTGACAAAAAAACTTATTTGAATGTTTCCAAAATGACCCGTGGGCTGCCCGCTTTTGGCGAACAGCCCACTGGCAAAACAGGGGTCATGCGAATTATGGGGCGGATCAATAAAGCCACAGAGTGGCCGATAACACCACTTCAACGCTGGATTCTTAGGAGGCTTCTAGTACTCAGTTGCCCACCTTTTTACGCGTCTTCTTGGGCATGAGCCCTTCTTGACGTTTGCCTTTTTTCTTTTTAGGGACTTTTAAACTCGATTCTGCCGGACAACCACTTTTTTTACTACAAGCGGGAGCGGCCAGCGCCACTGAAAAAAACAGCATAAAAAATAAGGGCCAATAACGACGGATATTCATGATTGCCTCAGTTTTTCTTTTTCTTGCCATCTTTTGAAAAAACATCACTGGCATGGGTGGCTTTTGGACAGCCCACCTTTTCGCTGCAAGCAGGGGCAATCACTGCTACCATAAAAATAAACAACAGCGCTGGGGGGAAGAAGCGGGAAATTTTCATAGAAAGAAACTTGTGTTGAGTGTTGTAATTGAGTGGGTTGCTTATTGGGTTAATCGTGGATTTGGTGATGGAATGGCGCAAAAACGGCAAATTAGAAATTAAATTATTCCTCTGTTTTACTTGGCACCGGATCCATAATAGGGTGCTTGCTCCAGGGGTGACAACGCAGTATTCGTTTCGCCGCCAAATAACTGCCTTCGAACGGCCCCCAAACCTGCAAAGCCTCAATGGCATAGTGTGAACAAGTCGGCTGGTAGCGACATTTATTGGCCCCTAAAAACGGCGAAAGTGTCACTTGATAAAGCCGTATGAATAGTATTAGAATTTGTTTGAGCAACCACATGTGGTGATTGGTAAAATGGTGATTGGTTTACTTGTCGCCAGTTGTCACGCCTTGGCATCGTTGGGGTGTTTTGAAATCACATTGACCACATTTATAGGGTAAACTTATACCCCACCCCCCGAACCGAATGAAAAAAGTGCGGCGTCTTGGCGTCCTCCTCAAAATATTTTCGGAAGGACAGGATGAAGTTATCAATCGTGCGCGTGCTGGGAAAAACATCGTAGCCCCATACCGCTTGAAGGATTTGGTTGCGACTCACCACCTCGTCTTTTCGCTCAGCTAGAAGTTTGAGCAGCATGGTTTCCTTCTTGGTCAGTGTGATTTCTTCTCCCCGAAAAGTTGTGGCTTCGAAGGTTTCAAAATTGATTTTGTTGCCGCCAAATTCAAACAGCGACAGCGATTCTCCTTTTTGCCGTTGACTTCTTTTGAGGAGTTTGCTCACGCGAAGCAAAAGTTCTTCGAGGTTGAAGGGCTTGGTGAGATAATCGTCGGCACCCTTTTTTAGTCCCATCACACGGTCTTGGCTCATGTCCTTGGCCGTAAGCAACAGGATGGGCACTTCGGTGTTGGTAAGTCGTACTTTTTCTGTGATGTCAAAACCATCTACTTCGGGTAACATGACATCCAACAAAAGCAGGTCAAAATGCTGCCCGGCAAAGAGCTCAAGTGCCTTGCGCCCATTGCCCGTACTCACTACCTCGTAGCCCTCGAGCTCCAAATTGAGTTTCACCGCGTCGCGGATATGGGCTTCGTCTTCAACTAACAGGATTCGTAACATGATGCAAAGATAGGGCGAAATTTATTTCGCCCATTTTTCAAATGTTAGGGGCGAAATGAATTTCGCCCTACCTAAACAACTCCATCGCCACCTTATCAGCCAAAAGTTTCCCCACACGGGAAAGCCGGAAAGTTTGTCCCACTTGTTCCAAAACCCCGCATTCTAAAAATGATTTAGCCTCTGTTTCAAAGTGTTGTATAAACACATCACCCATGGATCTGATTTTTCCTAAATCTATGCCCCACATGGTGCGAAGTGACGTCATTACATATTCATTGTAGCATTGAGCCGCAGTGAGCACTTCCCGCTCAAAAGGAATTTTTCCTTCAGATAACTCATTGATATACTGCGCATTGTTTGCCACGTTCCACTGTCTTGAAACGCCGTCAAAGGAATGCGCCGATGGCCCTACACCCAGATACGATTCCGAACGCCAGTAGTTCGTATTGTGCCGTGCGTAGCGACCGGGTTTTGCAAAATTGGAGATTTCATAATGCTCGTAGCCCTTTGCCCCAGTAAGTTCCATAAGCATCTCGAATTGCCGAACGGAACGCTCCTCATCCACGGGCGGCTGTTGGCCTCGTCGGACCAATGTACCTAATGCTGTACCATCTTCTACAGTGAGACAATAACAGGAAAGGTGCGGAATGTCATACTCAAAAGCCAGGCGAAGATTTTCAGCCCACTGTTCGTCCGGGGTGGTCGGCGAGCCATAGATCAGATCAATGGTCAGGTCGTGGAAACCCACGGTAAGCGCATCGTCCAGACAAGCGCGGGCATGGTTGGAGCTGTGAGCCCGGTTCATCCAGCGCAGGTCTTCATCTGCAAAAGATTGGATTCCAATGCTGAGGCGATTGACCGGTGTATAGTTTTTTAGGCCGCGGAGTTTTTCGGGTGTAAGGTCATCTGGATTGGCCTCTAGGGTGATTTCGGCATCAGGTGCAACGCGGTGGAGACTATTAATCTTTTCAAAAAAATGCTCCAACTCCTTGATTTCCAGCAATGATGGAGTGCCGCCTCCAAAATAAATTGATTGAATTTCTTCGCCACCGAGGTAGTCTTGTTGCAACTCTAGCTCTTTCAAAATAGCCTCGATCATCGCTCCCTTCTGCCGCAGCGTAGTGGAAAAATGGAAATTGCAATAGTGGCAGGCTTGTTTGCAGAAAGGGATGTGGAGGTACAGACCGGGCATGAAGGCTATTTTAGGCTTTGTGGAATTGTTCAATCAGGATAAGTCCTTCAAACAACCCAAAATATACTATGTTGTTGAATCATTAAGTAACCTAACCGGCAGGGTGGGGTTGTCGGCAAAAATACCAATTATGCCGGTGCGAATCCAGCCATTATTGAGTCGAAAATCACAGAACCTCTTGAGAAAGCGATATAATTATTCGTTTCAACGACATTGGCTGGGCTGCACTGGATGCGGGGCAGTAAGTTTCTATATATTTATGTTGGTGGTTTTAGAACTGATCCATAACTCTATGAATATTATGCAACCGATCACAATAGAAATGCGGTAAGCAATGCTCCCACACCATCTATTAGGAATAGTCTTTTCGGATGTGAAAATAATTTATCCACGTAGGTTTATACTTCGTATCCTTTATCTAAACTATTTGGTCTTCCTTTTTCTCTGCTAAGATTAAAGCAAACAACGCCCCTGCCACTAGTGGCAGGGGCCCGAAGT
>JBBQSW010000070.1:0-12070 GCA_038213575.1 Chitinophagales bacterium
AAGCCAGCCGCTGTTACTGCGGCAGCAAGGGTTTTAGCATCGGTGGCAGCTATTGCCACAATGTCTTTGGTCATTGTCTTTTCCATTTCCATTTTAAATTAAGTTTATGCAAAGAATGAATTTTCTCTGCTTGCAAAATTATCTTCAACCTGTAGTTTAAGTGTTACAATGCTTCTTTCTCAATAGGTTTATAGGATACGAGGCCATCGTTTACATATACAATTCGATTGGCGAAGGGGGTCAAGCGGGTGTCGTGTGTTACCACAGCTACAGCTTTACCTTGTACCGCCAGTTGTCTCAGTTCTTACATGACGACAGCTACGCTTTGGGTATCGAGCGAAGCGGTGGGTTCGTCGCACAAGATCATTTGGGGGTTGGTGACCAAAGCGCGTGCAATGACTACCCTTTGTTGCTCTCCGCCGCTGAGTTGTTTGGGTAAACTGTCCAGTTTTTTGCTCATATCCACTTTTCCCAAGGCTTTTGTGCCGCGTTCCAAGGCTTCTTTCTTCGAAACGCGCTGCAATTGCATTGGGATCATCACATTTTCCAGAGCATTGAGCGGTGCGATTACGTTGAAAGTTTGAAATACAAAGCCGATTTTCGCCAACCTGATTTTCGCCAATTCTTTTTCGCTCAAATCATTGGCTTTTATATCATCAATCAAAACCTCGCCGAAAGAAGGATAAATCACGCAACCCAAAAGTGACAACAAAGTGGTTTTGCCCGAACCAGATGGGCCGATGATCAAGGTCAGTTCTCCCGCTTTCAAATCCATGGAAGACGCTTGTAAGGCGGTGATTTCGGTATCCCCTGTTTTGTAGGTTTTGCCTGCTTGTATTACTTGTGCAACGATTTCGTTCGGCATCGGCATTAGTTATAGGTGTATCAAACTACTGGGTGATTTGACATTAGACTATAGACTTGATTTCAAAATCAATATCTATGAATATAAAGTCTAGCGTCAAAATGTCCAGTAGTCTGAACGTTGAGGCCTTGCTACAATTTTATCGTGCCATGTTCGCCCTCAGCGTATTCCTTGCCCGTCACTGCCGCCTTGAGCATATTGAACAGCACCACCATCTTGCTCGAACTGCCGTCCCAATAGTTGACTTCATTGGGCACCACGCTTATTAGCACGATATCCGGGTCGCTAATGCCTTTCGGAAACCAAACTTTCATCATGGGGCTCCAGAGGGCCTCCATTTTGGTTTTGTCATAGACCAGAGTCGCCAAGCCATCTATCATCAAATAGGTGTTGCTGCTTTCGCTCATGATGGCAATCGAAATCCTCGGATTGGCTTCCAACTCAGCCACTTTGAGCGAGGAGGTTTTTGTGAAAAACCACATTGTGCCGTCCGTATCAATTGTGTTGATGCCCATCGGCCTGCCGGATAAATCTTCATCATTATTTTCATGGGTAATAAGCATTCCGACATGTATGCCTTTCAGCATTTCAATCAATTTTGCTATATGCTGATCTGTTTCTTTGTGCATTGTAGTTTTTTTTACTTTACATCGTGTTTGATAAACAGGAGGAACTTGGTTGATTCCTCCTGTGCATAACCTCAGTTTTACCTATTCAAGTAGCTTGACTAATTTATTGTAAACTCCCAACAAAAGAATAGGGGCGACCCATTGGCCAACAAATATTGCATCGTCCTTCCGGCTCATGCATTTGAGGGTAAGTGAGGCCGCCATGGCTCCGACCGCCGTAAACAAAAAAATATCGGAAGGTATTTTTTGGGTTTGGGTTTCAATTGCCGTTGTAAGGGCATCTTCTTGATTTTCTAAATTTTTCATTGTATTGAATTTAATGTTTATTTTTTAAAATTTCGTGAACGCGCTTAATTTTTTAGTTCTCTACAAACAGAGTGTTACTTTTTTAAAATATCACTAAAAAAAGTCAATGATGTTAAAAAAGTGCTGATAAATTCCTTTGTCTTTTCATCTGTCAAGTTGCCTGCCTCATCAAATTTTGTATTTGCTTGCGTAATGACAACTTCGGGAACGTTCATGTTTCAAATGCAGCAGATTTAGTTTTCATAAGGCACATTGGTAGAATTCAATTTGTTTGTAGTTTTACTTAAAAAAAGGGAGAAGTCTATGAAAAACATTTTTGACGACGTTTTTTAAATCTCACTGATTTTAGAATTTCTTAGTTGAACTGTTACGGGACAAAGGTCGGTAGGCTAATGTAGTAGATCATTACACAATTCCATGAATAGGTTACATGTTTCCCACATATACTTTAGCGTCAGCACTTTTATCACCCGCTTTAACCGTTGTATTAAAACTACTTTTCAAGAATCCGGATCGGGCGCATGTGAGGTGCATGATAGAAGCGATACCGGGGGAGTGACTACCATTGGAGGAGAAATTCTTAATCGGATTTTCAAGACATCCATTGGCTTTGAACCACTTCATGCCATGGCAAAGGCGCAGCAAACCTTTGTGTCTATAGTTGCGTTGTATCAAACAAAATTGATGCCCCTTGCATCTATACGAAACAAACACATGCCTCTTCTATGAAAACATTTTTTCGCGTTTTCCGCCACACTTTATTTTTTGCCCTATTGACCCTTTTGACACAAATTGGCGGATTTATCTGGCTTTTAAGTCTCTACCTAAATGGATTAGCCCAAAAACGGCGTCGAATTCGTGGACTTCGCTGGGTGATTTTCATCGGATTGTACACCCTGACCACCATTTTTGTCGTTCCGCCGGTAGCGCGATATGCTTTTAACCGGGTGCCCTTGCCTGTTTTTTCCAATCCGCATCTGGAGCCTGAAAACGTGGTGTATTGCATTTTCAACCGCACGTATGTCCGGCCGGAATTTCTGCAGGCGCTGGAAGAAGTAGCCGAACAAATGCAGGAAGAATTCCCCGGCGCGGCCATCTGGTATATGGACGCGTGTTTTCCATTTATTGACGGTTACCCTTTGCAACCGCATCTGACCCACCGCTACGGAACGGCCATAGATCTGACTTTTTATTGGAAATCAGCTAAAACGGGGAGACCCGTTCGAAAAAATCCATCTTTTCATGGCTATGGATTTTGGGCGGAGGCCATGCCGGGAGAATTTAATTATGCCAACCATTGCAAAGCGCAGGGCTACTGGTATATAGGGTATGACCATTATCTGGGCGGCTGGTGCTTTAACAAAAAGGATTATGTTTTTGACAATGAGCGCACCGGAGAACTCATGAAACACATTGCCAAGCACCCTGCCTTCGGGCGAATACTGATTCAACCTCACCTTAAGCAACGGTTTGGTCTGGAGCAGTACAATAATATTGTTGCGCAGGGATGCCAGTCGGCACGGCATGATGACCATGTGCATGTTCAGTTGAAGTGACGGGATCTCAGCTCCCAAACCCAATCCCCCTCCGCACAAACAAGCTCAACTTATCCTTGTCGAATATTAAGCGATACCGGGGCAGTGAGGCTACAATTCATCCAAAGCCGTTTGCCAAGGCATCAATTGGCCAAATTCCAATTCGATACGTTGTTGACCCGCATACACCAGATATTGCTGTGTTTGCGCATCGCCATTTAAGTTTTTCCAATATTTCAGGCCGGAAAGCAGCCGTGAATTGAAGCTGTGGCTTGATTTGATTTCTATAGCCTTTGTCTTCCCGTCTTCTTCGATCAGCAAGTCAACTTCGTTGTTTTTGTGGTCTTGCCAAAACCAGAAGGATGGTTTCTTGCCTGCGTTGGTTCGTTTTTTGTACAACTCCGCTATCAAATAATTTTCAACAATATTGCCCAAGTAATGATGTGTGTCAAGTTGTACAGGACTACCAATTCCCAACAAATGGCAACCCAAACCAGTGTCGAAGAAGTACATTTTAGGGGTTTTGGTTAGGCGTTTGTTGAAGTTCCGATGATAGGGTGGCAACATAAAAATAATGTAGGACGCCTCCAGCACGGATATCCATGCTTTAATGGTATTTATGGCCACACCCACATCAGTTGCAAGGTTCGACATGTTGAGTGGCTGGCCGATTCGCCCGGCGCACAAGCGCATAAAGCGCGAAAAAAGAGACAAATCGCCCACATTCTTAAGTGTACGGACATCCCGCTCGAGGTAGGTTTGTATATAATTGTTAAAAAAAACCTCTTGCGGTACGGGGCTGGTAAACAAGGCTGGATAACCCCCGTGCCATGCCGCATCCTCCAAGCGGACCTCCCTTTTTTCCTCCTCAATTTCATGGTAAGAGAACGGGAGCAGGTTCAATATCCCTACCCTGCCTGCCAGCGACTGGGTTATTTTTTCCATGAGGAGAAAATTTTGCGAACCGGAAAGCACGAAACGCAGTGATTTATCTGCGTCAACCTTGGTTTGCAAATAGGAGAACAACTGCGGCACACGTTGTGCCTCATCTAAAATTGCGCCGTTTGGGAAAGCATTGAGAAAGCGGCGAGGGTCTTCGGTTGCCAACAACTGCACGTCCGGGTCTTCCAAACTGGCGTAGGGAAGCGCGGGGAACAGGTTCCGAAGCAAGGTAGTTTTCCCAGACTGGCGCGGGCCGCCCAGGTAAATAACGGGATACCACTGAGCATGCTCTATCAGGGTCTTTTCGATTTGACGATGTAAAAACATTGCCCAAAGGTACAAATTTGCAATTCAATTGCAAATTTGTACCTTTTAATTAAAAGACTTGCTATCATGCTCCCATTCCTTTAAAATAATGCCTGCGTTGACAAAATAATCGCTGGTTTTAAAATTGAGGGTGGATTTTCAAAATAATCCCTACCTAAGGCCGTATAAGTACTTCAGCTACCTACGCAGCCTTTGAAAACATTTTTTCGCATTTTTCGGCAAGCCCTGTTTCTTGCATTGATGACCCTACTGACTCAGCTCGGCGGATTGATGTGGTTGTTGGCTGGTGCTTTAACAAATAGGATTATTTTTTTGACAATGAGCGCACCGGATAACTCATGAAACATATTGCCAAGCACCCTGCCTTCCGGCGAATACTGATTCAACCTCACCTTAAGCAACGGTTTGGTCTGGAGCAATACGACAATATTGTTGCGCAGGGATGCTTTTCGGCTCGGCACGATGACCATGTGCATGTTCAATTGAGGTGATTGTTCACCGCCCAAATCCAATTCCCCTCCGCACAAACAAGTTCAACTTGTCCTTGTCGAAGGTGAACGTCGCCACATCGTCCAAGCGGAGATGACGTTCAATTCCCAATCACCACCGGCCCTCCATCCGCCTTGAGCGTCAGCGGCTTTGTGATGGTGATGTTCTCCGGGTAAGCACCTGTGTGGATGAGCAGCGTCCAGCCGGGCAGGGCTGCAGTTACAGATTCGGCGATTTGGTTATAGGGGAAACCGAAGGTGCCGTGTTGAGCGACATGAAAGGTTTCTCCTTTGTTATTGAAGTCATTGTCACAATCATGCCCATATTGATTTTCTACAAAAAAAATGGGAAAAGCATTGCTGTGAATATAAACAGGATTAGGAGGTGCTGTGCCGTCAAATGTCCAATCTTCCTGATAGTGGTCCGCTGAGTAAATTACCCACCCCCCCCCATGAAATAGCGGTGTTTCGTTGATCGGCAGTGATGTACTCATCAATATTATTATTAGGCCCTGGCCAGCGAGGCAGGGGTTCATTTGCATATATCCAACTACTTCCATAAGATGGGCAGGTAAAAGAGCCAATCTGAAAGCAATTCTGATTGTTGAAGTCAACCCAAGCCTCGATCAGCGATGTAGCACTGCAATCGCTGATGCAACCTTGTCCGTTGACATAATTACTAATCGTGGAAACAGAATTGAGCGCACAGTTTTGACCGCCGTTTGACCAAGTATGCATAACCCGGGAAGATATGCCAATCCAACTATGCCTAAACTCCCATCAAAATCCCTGTCTGACCAAAGTTCGCTCAGAGAGGTAACTGTGCTGCAAAAACCGCCGTCGTTGCTCCAGTCCTGAAAACTATCCAGCAGATCGGAAGAATTTGTAGTAGACGACCAAGGATCACAACCCTGACACGTTGAAAAATACAACTTCCCAAACACGAACCGAATTTCGCAGGTGAATTCGTTGTCGTACAGGCTGTTGACATTGTTGAGGACGCCGATATGGTGGTTCAAAACTTCGGAAACAGAGCCATATTTTGCAAACATGGAGTAATCGGACGCAACACCAATGCCCGATACCCGACAGCCCGAGCAAGGTGATTGTTCGGGCTGGTCATTCAATATTTTTTCTGCAACCTCGGTGCTTCCGCATCGGTTGTCGGCCACGAGCTTCACATCGGCGGCATCGTACAAGACGAATTGGTCGACAGCCGCTCCCTTCACATGATATCGAAGTGGCTCGATAAAATAACTTTTGTCCCCCTTTCGGACGAATCCATAGACAAAGTCATCATTCACCGTAAGCCGCACTTCAGAATTATCGGGCTCGCCTGCTATCACACCTTTGAACGCCCGGATAAGCGGCAAGGGCATACGCTGCTCCCCACTTTCAGATGCAATGGTCACCATTGCCCCCGGCATTACCATATTGACGGGTTCGAGCAGCAGGCTCCATTCGTACTCCTCTCCAAAACGCAGTACCAGCGCTCGCACATCATCGTCCGGCTGGTGGATAAATTTGCCCAAAGCGTTCGCGTCGAACTGATAGACAGCCCCTGCCGCGAAGGTTTGGTTCAATGCCGCGCTTTCAGTCGTTTGCGCGATTCGATTGCCTTGGAAAACAGGCGGCGTGGCGGCGTTTTGCTGGGCATTGATTTGGGTTTGATCGCCGATGGCGAAAAGAAACAAAAGCGACCCGGTTTTTAAGAAAAAGGATGTCGAAAAACGATCTGATTGTTTCATGGTAGCATTGATTGACAGCGTTTTAAAAAATTGGGGAAGGGCATACAGGGGGCAAGGTTTGGATATTCCTCAATGCTTCTCCACCTGCATCTCCACCAGCCCCCGTTCACCCGCTTTCAGCGAAGTCACGGCCTTGCCAATGGTGCAGCCAATACTCCGCAGCGGATCAGTAACGGCCATCGCGTGACCCGCCACCTCGCTGCTGGTGAGCATATCCCCCACTTCCACCGGCCCGACGCACAGCACTTCCACCGTGCCGACCTGGGCAATGGGCAGTGCCCCTTTCGACAGTTCTTCTTGAAGCAGGCATACCCCGGCGAAATACTTCCCCGCCCCGCTGATAACCCCGGCCACTTTCTTATCGTAAGGCTTGGCCGTGAGGCTGATTTTGCCTTGTTGGGTTTCATCAAAGACGACCACTCACCCGACGGGCAGTTTCTCCCCGGTGGTGGTGTGGCGGGCTTCGGCGACGTCGCCGCCGGTGATTTCGAGGATTTTGCAGATAATTTTTGAATCAACTCGGACCCCACCTTCAAAATCGCCATCATAATTTATTATCAAAACATCATTGATGTCATGCACGAGTGCTCGTTGAGCGGGCCTTGTACCAATTGGCCTACCGTCCTTCAATCCCAAGTTCAAGTCAGAACCATTAAAACTTGGGTTGCACGAATTAGCCCACAGAGCCATCGGCACCTTCAAAACTTGTGCCGCATCCGTGTTCGAAAATGCCGTTCCATTGTTCAGGTCATAGTCGATTTCAATAAAATAAGTCCCTATTGACCAGTCAATAGTGTCCAAGACCGTGGAATTTACACCACCTATTGTCAGCATCACGCGACCATTGACTGCCGCCTTCCCGGAGTGAATTTCCTCGAAAACATTGGTGCCGTTGGCGGCATCTTTCAGGAGGCGCACCCGCACACTGAGGCTGGGGTCGTCAATGGGCTGGTAAGTGGTTTCGTCCCGGATGACGGCTTGGTAGTTGAAGCCGGTGGTTTGTGACATGAGGCTGGTGCTGAGGGCTATTCCGATAAGGATAGAGAGGAGGTGTTGCTTTTGCATGGTGTGTATGGTTGGTTGTGAGATGGAAGAAAGTTGAAGGTTTTGTGTGGGAGAAAGGCGTACTTTTGCAGTGTAAAAAATTGTTTTTCTTATGGTGTATCAATTAGAAATTTTGAACCCGGAAGCCGAGGCTTTATTGGAGAGTTTGGTGCGCTTGCGCTTGATCCGATTCAAGCCATTGGAGGCTGCCGCCCGTGCCCGCCCCTCAGTGACTGCTCTTGACGACAACCGTGAAGGTCTGCCAATGTCCGAATTGAGCCAAGTTGCCGACATCACCCCTGAACAGGAAGCAGTCATCCGCCGTAGAATTGCCGAAATCGAATCTGGCAAGGTCAAGCCGGTGCCTGGAGAGGTCGTAAAAGCCAAGCTAATGCTCAAATATGGCCTACAAGCTTGAGTTTCACCCGGATGCAGAAGCAGAATTTGACGAGGCGCTTTCTTGGTACGAATCCCAAAAAGAAGGCCTGGGGCAAAACCTTTTCAATGATTATATTGCCATCGAAGACCGCTTAAAAACGATGCCTGAGCAGTTTCCCCTTGTAATGGAGCGTGTCAGAAGGGCTAACCTTTCCCAATTTCCGTTTTCCGTCTTTTTCGTTATTATACAAACTTCTGTCTTTGTCTATGCCGTTTTTCACCAAAAACGGAATCCGCAAGACTGGGTTGAACGGCTTTAGTCAATCCCGCTCCACCCACATCTCCACTTTTCCTTTTTCGCCTTTTGCCAGCGGCGTCATGGCTTGTCCGATGATGGCTCCATCGCTCTTGCGGCGGTTTTTGGCCGCCATCGCGTGGCCGGGCACGGTGCTGGTGGTCAGTTGGTCGCCTACAGCAATAGGGCCTACGGCCAAGACTTCCACTGTACCATCTATGGAGACAGGCGAGCCATTGGCGGTGTTTTCTTGTGCGTGGATAATGCCAGGGCGGGGTTTGGCGCCAGGGCTGGTGTTGCTGATGACCCCGGCGCGTTTGCGGTCGTAGGCCGTATTGCAGGGGCGGATTTTGCCGGGCTGCGTTTCATCGAATACGACGACCGTGAAGGCCGGGATTTGTTCACCAGAAGTGGTGTTGAGGAGGTGGGCGCGGTCGTTGCCTTTTATTGTAAGTTTGCCGCATTCTATATTGGCAAATTTATCATCGGCCAAATTATAGAATACTAAAGTTGGTTTATTGACCAAAATAACACCAGAATTATTATCGGGAGATGCTCGGATGAAAATAGCGTCTCTCCCACTTGTGGCAGGGGCACAAGTACGAGTGCTACGTTGCCGACCAAGATTAGTTTTTGATAGAAGAGTCGGGCATTCCGCACTAAGTGTACCGCGAGCCAGGCCATCACAGGAAATAGCAGCAGCTGAACCACCTGATGCACCGCTTCGGAAGTGACATACCCGAAACACGCTTGCAGCAACAAGTTGAAGCCAATCAACCCGCCAAGCAAGCGGGCCAGCGCAATGAGCACATTCGACAAACGGGGTGCTGTGGCCCAAATGCTCATCATTTGCCGGATGAACATGAAATAGCAGGCGAACGCGGCATAGCTCAGTGGAGTGTCCCACTCTAAGGGCGGGTCGGGCATACTCGGAAAGCCTTGTTTATCAGCAACGTCCATCCAAAACTGCCGCCCGTAGTGCATGAAAGTCGCCAGCAAGTAGCCGATATACCATAGCACGGCTTTGTCCTTCGTCAGTCGCCCCTGGGCAAAAGCCATGAAAGCGCAAAACAGCAGGAGCGCAAAAAATATCGCGTTGAACAGGAGAAACATTTAATAGTGTCTCATGAAGATATCTTGAAACGTGTCTTCACCGCCCAAACCCAATCCCCCGCCGCACAAACAAGTTCAACTTGTCCTTGTCAAACGTGAACGTAGCCACATCATCCAACTTAAGCGTATGTAGCTCAGGCTCTTCGGTAATCCGGGCCGCTGAAGCGCGTAAATTCTGGTTTTTGACGGCTTCCATCACCACCTGACGCACGGTGCGGGCGTTGCCGAAGTATTTGTCGCGGAACTGATGCAGGAAGGTCATGTATTTGCCCAGATGTTCACGGGCCTCTTCTTCCACCTGGTATTTTTCCTGCCGGAACATGTAGAGCGCGATTTCCAGCAGTTCTTCGGGCGAATAATCCTCGAAGCGCAGCACCTTGTCGAAACGACTGGCGAGACCGGGATTGGCTTTCAAGAAATTGTCCATGTTTTCCGGGTAGCCGGCGACGAACACGAAAAATTCGCCGCGCCGATCTTCCATCCGTTTCAGCAAAGTCTGGATGGCTTCGTCGCCAAAATCGCCTTGGGTGCCACGAGAAGCTGCGGCGCTGAGCGCGTAGGCTTCATCAATAAACAGCACCCCGCCGATGGACTCTTCGATACGTTCAGCGGTTTTAATGGCCGTTTGGCCCACAAAACCTGCAACAAGACCTTGACGATCCGTTTCTACCGTATGGCCGCGTTCGAGTACCCCGAGCGCTTTGTAGATCTTGGTGAGGATACGCGCCACGGTTGTTTTGCCTGTCCCCGGATTACCCACAAAAACAGTGTGCAGGTAAAAACGCCCCAACACGTCGCGGCCACTTTCGCGGTAAAAACGTACAAGATCCACCAGTTCGCGGATGTCGCGTTTGATGGCCTGCATCCCGATAAGGCTGTCGAGTTCGTGGAGTGTGGCAGCGAGTAGTTTCTCGTCCACCGGGATAATGGGCAATGCTTTTTTGCGGAAGACTTGCACTTTTTCCACGTCTTCGCGGAGCACTACGGTGAGCGCTTCGGGACTGAGGTTGCGCACATTGGGCATGGCCATGAGACGTAAGCCCAGTTGGATTTTGGCTTTGTCAACGAGATCGTGTACGAATCGTGCGTTGCCAAAAGCGCGGTCGCGGGAGCGGAAGGCTTCGGTGATTATTTCGTCTACCAAGTCTTTGGCCTCTTTGGCGAGGCTGACCTCTTTCTCCTTGGACGCGTATTCAGCGATCTGGGCCAGTTCTTGTGGCAGATAATCGGCAAACTCGAAACTGAGTTTGAATCGGCTGCGCAAACCCGGATTAGAATCCAGGAAAGTTTTCATCTCTTTTGGGTAACCCGCCACGATGATGGCTAAGTCGCCGGGACCATTGGAGAGTTCGCGCACAAGAATTTCAACCGCTTCCCGGCCAAAGTCTTTGCTGTCTTCGGGACTGCGGGCGAGTGCATAAGCTTCGTCAATGAAGAGCACCCCACCCCGCGCCATTTCAATAGCATCCTTGACTTTAGGAGCCGTTTGGCCGATGTATTCACCCACCAAATCAGAGCGATCCACTTCATGGACGTGACCTTTGCTGAGCAGCCCCATCTTTTTGTAGAGGCGGCCCATCATTTTGGCCACGGTGGTTTTGCCTGTACCTGGGTTGCCGCTGAAGACGGAATGTACGTTGATACCGTCTTTTTCTGCAAATCCTTTTTCTTTCCTAAGTTGCAGGAATTGAATGTATTGCGCATGTTCCCGGACTTTCACCTTTACCTCGGCAAGTCCGATGAGTGCATCGAGTTTTACCAAAACCTCCTCAAAGGTTTCAACATCTTCCGGCTCGGGTTCGAGGAAAACCTGCAGGCCTTTTTCGGGGAGATAGACCGGGTGTGTGCCGAAATCCCAATCCTCCGCCACGTCGAATGGCATGACGGCCAGGGTTTGATCCATGAACACGACCTCGGCAGTATAGCGGTCACGCCGCCAGGAACCTTTTACGTTGGAGCCCCACCCTGCGGTGATTTTTACACCATCATCCCCTTTTTGAACGCTGTGCAGGCGCACTACCTGGCCTTTCAGTTCGCGGGCATTGTTGTAGAATTTGATAAAAACCTCACATTGCCATGCCTTGCTGAGCAGAACGTTTTTGAGCATCAACTCGGCGTAGACGTAGCGGGTTTCTTCGTCGTGAAAACGTTTGAGGTAGTTTCGGTCAAATTCAGGGGTGTCGTCGTAAGGCCCCTCGTACATTTTAAGCGAGGTGATTTTGCAGTAGGGATTGTCGCCGCGGCTAATGGGGCGACCTGCATCTTCGACGAAGAAGTTTTTGGAACCTACTTTTTCGCCCTCAATCCAGGCTTCCCAGACGTAGGAGCCTTTTTTCCAAAACACTCCTTCCTGCTTGTTCCCCCAACCTTCCCGGATGTAGCCGAGGGGGTCGAATTTGC
>JBBQSW010000071.1:0-11621 GCA_038213575.1 Chitinophagales bacterium
CTGACGGAACTGTTTGACTTTCAGCCCAAAAATGATACGTTGTTGCTGTATTGCGGCCATGATGGGGGCGAAGATAGGGTGGTGACTGGGGAATTGGTGATTCGGGGATTTGGTTATTTGTTCGCTACGGCTTGGTTTGAGTTTTGGCTACGCCCATGCCTACTGCTTCCCTCCGTCGCAATTCGTGCTACGGCGGGTAAACCTGACACTGTCTACTCCTACATTCCCCATTTCCTCAACTGGCTCAATACGGCTGCAAAATCCTTTGGCAATTCCGAGATGAATTCCATGATTTCGCCTGTGATTGGGTGCTGAAGCCGCAAACGCGCAGCGTGTAGCGAAGTGCGTTCCATGAGCGGGCGCTCTTCTTCGGTGAATTTTCCGGATTTGTACTTTTTGCCCTTCACTTCCGATAGTAAAAACTGCTCCCGGCGGCCATACAGCGCGTCCACAGCCAAGGGGTAGCCTATGCTTTGGAAATGCACCCGAATCTGGTGTGTGCGGCCGGTTTTTATCTGCGCTTCGACGAGCGTGAAACGCTGAAAACGCTCCACGGCCCGATAAAAGGTCAAAGAAGGTTTGCCAGAACTAGTTATGGCCATCTTGCCTGGGATGTGGTAGTGTTCACCGATGGGCTTGTCAATTTCGCCTTCTTCGTGGTGCAACACTCCGTCAAGTAGGGCAAGGTAGAACTTGTCCGCCGTGTGGTGTTCCATCTGCAAGGAAAGGTGTCGGTGCGCGGCTTCGTTGCGGGCAAAGCAGAGTATCCCACTCGTTTCCCGATCGAGTCGGTGGACAATGAACACCTTGCCGTATTTGCTTTGCAAGGCGGCTACGAGGCTGTTTTGGTTGCCGGCCCGGTCGGGAATGGTGAGCAGGCCTGCGGGTTTTGTGACGACAAGGATTTGATCGTCTTCGTATATGAGGTCGTAATTTGTCATTAGGTCATTTTTACAATTTGCTAAACACTTTTACCCGCTTCAAGTAGTGCGCAATGATGATACTTCCAGGGTAAATCCCCTTTTCGTTTTTTGGGTTAATCTTTTGTTTTTCAATGATTTGCATCCCTTCGCGGCGTTTTCTGAGCATCCGGTTGAAATTTCCGTAAAAGGAAAAATGTGCCCGAATAATAGCCCAAATGGCCCGGAATTGTCCCTTGGCAGCAAACCTTGCTCCGGCCAAACCATCCAGTAAAAAACGGGCTGGGATCAGCCAAAGCAGCTTGCCCCAGGGTTCGTTTTTTAAGAGGGAATACAAACTGTTCCGGAAATTGAGAAACACTTTGCGCGGATTTTCATACTCCAAGGTTCCGCCCCCTAAATGCCAAACCACCGATTGTGGAATGCACCAGATGCTGTACCCCGCCCGTTTCAAGCGCCAACAAAGGTCTATCTCCTCGTTGTGCGCAAAATAATCGCCGTCAAAGCCGCCAAAGCTGTTGTACAATTCTGCACGGATAAAAAACGCGGCCCCAGAGGCCCAGAAACATTCCTGCGCTTGGTCGTACTGACCATGATCTTCCTCTCGCTGGCTAAAAATCCGTCCCCGACAAAAGGGGTAGCCGAGTTGGTCAATCCAGCCGCCGGAGGCTCCAGCGTATTCGAATTGGTGGAGGGTTGAGGGTTTAGGGTTGAGGGTTGAGGGTTTAGGGTTTAGGGTGGAGGGTTTAGGGTTTAGGGTTGAGGGTTCTTTCCAAGCAAGGATTTTGGGTTGAGCTACGGCGATGGTCGGGTCATTTTTCATGGCTGCCAACACGGGGTCCAGCCAGCCGGGCGCCACCTCCACATCGGAGTTTAGAATGACGTAAATATCGGCTTTCACCTGTTTAAGCGCCCGGTTGTAGCCTTCTGCAAATCCCCAGTTTTTTTGTAAATCAATCAGTTCTACCGCTGGATAGTGGTTACGAAGAAACTCCATCGAATCGTCTGGCGAGCCGTTGTCAGCCACGATGATCCGAGCCCCTTTGCTGTGGGCCACTACCGAAGGCAGGAATTGTTCGAGGTGCCGACGCGTGTTGTAATTGAGAATTACGACGGCGACATTGGAGGGTTGAGGGTTTAGGGTGGAGGGTTTAGGGTTTAGGGTGGAGGGTTGAGGGTTTAGGGTGGAGGGTTTAGGGGGCGCGCTAAACCCTAAACCCTCCACCCTCAACCGTTTCTCAATTTCCTTCTTGTCTTCTGCAATTTGCTTTCTCAGGTCTTCCAAACTGTCCAGTTTTTTGTCGGTGCGAATAAAATCAATGACTTCTACACTCAAGTTTTGCCCGTATAAATCGCCCTCGAAATCAAGGATGTTCACCTCAATGACCCGCTTGCCATGGGGCGATAGGGTAGGGCGAGTACCAAGGTAGAGCGCCGCTTTTTTGTCGCCTACCATTGCAGCATAAATCCCTTCAGGAAGCAACAGTTTATGCGGGTCGGTGATTTCAATATTGGCCGTAGGGAAACCAATGTTTCTTCCAATTTTGTTCCCTTCCACCACTTTGCCAGAGAATGAAAACGGATGGCCCAGCAAGCGGTTAGCCAAGACTATGTCACTGTTTTCCAGGGCTTTGCGAATTTTGGAGGAACTAACGGCGATTTCGTCCACTTCTTGGGCGGCGATTTCTACTACCTCGAAACCAGCTGTTTTTTCAAACTTTTTTAGGAAAGCAATATCCCCCTCACGCCCTGTACCAAAACGGTGATCGTAACCGATGACGATAAATCGGGGGGCAAATTTTTTAACCAAAAAATCTTCGACGTATTGTTGGGCGGTTTGTTGGGAAAATTCGAGCGAGAAAGGCGCCACCACCACATGATCAATGCCCGCTTGGGCAAGGAGTTCTATTTTCTCCTGGGTGGTGGAAAGCAGTTTAAAGGAACGGTCGTCAGGTTTGAGTACCGAGCGGGGGTGTGGGTCGAAGGTGATGACCACGCTTTCGCCCTTGTTTTTTTGAGCCAAAGTCTGTACTTGCTCCAGAATACGCCGATGGCCGAGGTGTACGCCGTCGAAAGAACCGATGGTGACAATGGCGTTGCGGAACGTAGGCAATAGAGATAAATCGGTAAAAACCCTCATAAGGGCGGCAAAGATAGAAATCAAGTGCGCGTAGACCTCGTAGGTTTTCAAAAACCTACGAGGTCTCACTTATTTTATCATCGCAGCATGATTTTTTGTGCAATGGCGCCTGAACCGTGCCTGATCTTCAACACATAGACTCCGGCGGGCAGTCTTGGTGTCAACACGGGGTATAAACCGGAGCTCGGAAGAATGACATCTTGTTGGAGCACAAGGCTGCCTTTCATATCGAAGAGTTCGAGCAGGACTTCCGAAACGATACAACCCCTGACATCCAACATAAAGCCATCTTGCTGGGTGGGCTGCTGATACGCTCCAATGTCGCAAAGCAAGCACTGGGACGCTACACTTACATTGCTCTGGAACGTGGCAGTCGCCCAATCTCCATGCTGGATTTCGGCAAGTTCTGCCATGGCCGCGATGGTGGCTTTCACCACGTTGGACATGAAGGTGAAATTGAGTTTTTCGTCCAGCGTGTCGCCGGGCGTGTGGTAGCATTCGTTGCGGAAATTGGCGCCATCGGTGAGCATTAGGGCCTGTTTTCCCGCGGCCCAAAATGGGGCATGGTCGCTGCGCTGAAGGTCTGGAGCAATGGAACCATCTCCAGGAACATTGAGTGTAATCACTTTCAAGTCGGGGACGTATAGTTGTGCAGCATTGCTGAACAGTAGTGCGAGCGGATTGGAGGTGGAATTGCCTACATTGGTGATAAAATCCCCGCGATACTCATTAGCGACCACTTGAGCGGTAGCATCAGGGAATAAAATGGAAAAACCCGGCGGAAGCGTTTGGCTGTTGGGCTCATTGCTCCAATAACCGATCATTTCGTAGTTGAAAACACCGGCAATCTGCTCTCCAGCTGGAATTCCAAGATTAACGTAGCGGATGCTGCCAACCAAGCCTGATTCTTCCAAGTCAAAACCGATAAATCGCAGTGATTTTTTGAAAGGGTAACGGCTCAAAAGCCGAACGCCCTCCATAACTCCGACCGTACCAGAGCCATTGTCATCAGCGCCAGGCGCATTGTTTACGGTATCATAGTGTGCGTCATTGATGACTACTTTTTCTGCTGACGAGGTGCCAGGGTGGTTTCCGATAAGGTTTTTACCCGTATAGTTTCCCAAGGGTACTGCTTGTTCTTCATATTGTAAACCGGCGCTTAAAAACAAATTTTTGATCGAATCCCGGGTTGCTTCCAGGTGGGCGGCTCCAGCAGTCCTGTGGCGGATGCCTTCCACAAATTCGAGGTTAGATCGAAGGCGATTGCTGTCCACCTCGTTCACGAGGGCTTGAATATCAAAGCTTTGCTTGTCGTCGGCCACCAAACGGATGCTGAATGGGGCAGCGATATTGGAGATTGCGGAGAGGTCGCATTGGATATTGCGCAATCCGGGTTGTATGGGGAAGCCGATGTCGCCAGTGATGGGAATTGAGCTGGTGAGGGCATAAGTTTTACCTCCGTTGTCAGAAAATTGGAGGGTAATTTCAAGCGGGTCGTTTTCGTTGTCGGCTACCTCATAGCTGATGTCAAGGGTAAGATTGATCCAGTTGGGGGTGGGTGTGAGGTTGGAAATTACGGGTGCCTGATTTTGAGCTTTGGCAGTAAAAGAGGCAAAAGAAAAGAGGCAGCAGAGGGCAAAGATTTTTTTCATGGAATAACTTTTTGCAAGTGATGCTGCAAATATAGACAAGATTGCCTTTCCAATTGAACCAAAAATACAAAAGGCACGCTCTTCAGCGTGCCTTTTGCAACAAACAAAACCAACTAAAAAACCTGCTTTTCTGTTCGCAAAAACTGTTTCTTGCGAAACGATGAGATAGAAACGGACGAGGCTTTTGTTTCGCTGCCTTTGATTGAAAATATTTTCAAGAAAAAAAAATCGTCACACCGAATTTTTAGAAAAACAGTATTCCGATGACCAGAAGATCCAGAGTGATGCTTCCTTTTGCAATAACGTTTAATTGAAGCAAATCAAGTACCGAGCCGATAACATTCAACTGAAGCTCGCCTTTGGCCTGAAGTACGCCCTGAGCGTCCTGTTCATAAGAAATAAAATACACTTCGTACTTGCCAGGCTCAAGAAAAGAAAGGCTGAAACTGCCGTCAGCTGCTACGGTTGAACTGCTGGCCGCATTTTTGAACTGCACCTGAGAAGTCCCCTGCGGAAATTTTTCATTCGCGTTGTAGGTTCCTTCTTTGTAGGCATAAACGACGATTTTATCGCTACTGGAAACGCCGTCAGAGCAATTGCCAGAAATGGTTCCAGTATTTGCTTTGTCCAATAGACGTACAGATTCATAGAGTTCAGCATTGGTAACAAACTGAAATTCGGTAGTGGAACCTGTTTTATACTGGATGGATTTGCGGAGATCGATATCTACCACCAGGTCTGTGGTTTGATCTTTTTTGGCTTCGAAATTGCCTTTGGCTTTGATGATAAATTCGCTTCCGCCTTCGAGTTTTCTTTTAACACCTGAAATATCTTCCACATAGCAGCCAAAGCTATTGCCACTGGAATCGGCTTCGGTATCCAGCACCAACACAATTTCGGTATGGGTTTTGACATCCAGATTGCCTTCCCCTAGCAGTTTGGTTTTCCCGTTTTGAAGAGCAAGCAGGTCGAAACTAGTTTTTCCGTCAAATCCCGCCCAAGACTTGCCATCTATTTTTATGTCAACCACGGTTATGAATACACTTTTGATGTTCGGATCGTCTATTGGAGCATCTGTGATTTCAATTCGAGCGCGGGCTGATTTGTTGTCAAAACCATCATCTTTAAGGCAGGATGACATGGTAATCAGAAAAGTGCATAATAGCAGCACTGAGGTCAAACTTATGAATGGACTGCGAAGCATAATTGTTGGATTTAAAGTGTTGAAGGAGCGTTGATTAAGCTTGAAAAATTGGATTTTGGGGCCTGGTATTCAAAGGATTGATTTTGAACTTATCTGTTCCTACTAAAGTAGAAATGCAGGCCTACCACAAAGTCCCAGGCTTTGGTAAGTGTGCGGGTGGATTGATTGGCATTGTCCACCCGAAGGTCGCTTCTGCTGATACCGTAATTGTATTTTACCTGAGTTTCCAGCGAAACACGACCGTGGGAGAAGATAGAATAGCCCGGCCCAACCCCGAAAGTCATGAGCTGTGTTTTTGCTAATTGGGTGTCTGTGCCATCAGAAATTTCTGTTTCAGATTTACCATAACCATACACGCCACCGATGAAGAAAGCCTGATCGCCCACAAACGGGAAATAAAGCCGGGTATAGGGACCAAAAAGCAGTTTGGTGTCCGTTGTACTTGGAGAGCCAGCGGTGTTGTCACTATTGTCTTTGGAGGAACTCACCAAATAATCCATGCCGAGTCCCAAAACGAAGTTACGGGAAACGAAATAGCCAATAGTGGGTGTAATATGCAGTTGGTAACCCGTGTTGCCCCCTTTTTGAATGGTGCTTCCGTTGTCAATTTGAATGGTGGTTACGGAGTTGACATAACCTACGCCCGAGCCGATGACAAAATTGCCACCCCGAAGCGCATCCTCCTCTTCATCATCATCATTGGGTGCTTGCCCTTGATCGCCGGGCGTAGCGTAATTGTTGCGTTGGGTATTGTTGCTGTTATTGTTGCCTGCTTTCTGGTAGCCGTCATTTTGGGCTAAAAGGGTGCCTTGTGCAAGTAAAATTGCGATTGCAAGGGAGGAGAATCTGCTGGTTGCGGAATACATAATAAGTGGTAAGGTTTTGTTTTGTGAAAAGTGCTTGTTGCCAAGGGCCTGAAATGCAGGTGTGACAACAGAGAAGCGTGGGCATTAAAAAATACGGAATTTGTCGAGTATAAATCCTGCTACAAAGGTCAGGGCCCGTGTATGGGCGCTGTTACATAATTTAAATAAAGTATTGCAAAATTCACACTTTGTGGCTGGGGGCGCGTTGCTTCACGCAATATCGCAACGTTTTGGATCGCGCATTATCGTTGCGTCTTTGCGGCGTTGCGTGAAACAACGGCTTACCAAAAACTCCGAATCGGGAATCGCCGAATCAATGCCGCCGTATCTTGAAAAGGCATATCCTCCAAACGGCCATTTTTCCACAACAAAATGGATGCGGACTCAAAGATCAGTTCCAGAGGCTCCTCGTCCTTAGGAATCATGCTGTGCTGGATCTCCCGCCGGACGATGTCTTTTTTCCCGTCGCCATCGTAGTCGAATATCCAGCTGCCCGTGAGCACTTGGCCGCCATCACCGCCGTACCATTCCGCTACCGTGATTCGCTCGGTGAATATTTTTTTGGAATCGTCGTACAAAAACAACGAATGATGCTGAAACCAGAACTGTCTGATTTCTACCCAATAGGCAGAGATAGGGCCATCTAAACGGAAATGCGCACGGCTCAATACGGTTGCCTGTGCGGAGTCGGCCAGGTATTCAATCGGTAGAAGCAAGGCAGCCGGGATGCTCGTAAAAAAGAGCCGATTGGGGATGGTATCTGCTTTTTGGGGAGTTTCGTTGGCTATTTCGATGTGCAGCGTGTCGCCCAAGGGCTGCGTGGTAAAATACGCCAACAATTCCGGCTGCGGTACTTTTTTGAAGGCTTGGCAGGCGACCAAGATAGCCAGAAGGCTGAGGCAAAAGAAGTAGAGCAATGTTTTCCGATAAATCATTGTTTTTTGGTAAAGGTAGCACAGCGAAATCTTTGCTGCGACCATACCATAAATTCATCCCCCCACCATCCGCGCAAATTCCACCTCATCCCCTGCTTCAAAAATCGGCTTGTGAAAACGGTGCAGCTTATTCAAGGTCTGCAACAAACTACCATAGTATAGTACAAACAAAATGCCTGCGGTCTTGTTAAAGAATGCTTTTTTCAAAACCTTCGAGGTTTGAAAAAAGTGAGGCAAGTGTCAATCACCTAATTTTTAAAACACTGTTATTCGGCAAAAACCATGCGCTTTTCAACACTCATAGCACTCTTTTTTTTCCAGTTCAGCACGCTTCAAGCCCAAAATACGGGTACGCTCACGGGCACCGTCAAAGACAAACTCACCCAGGAAGCCCTCATAGGAGTGAGTATCAAACTGGACGGCACCGAGATCGGCAAGGCAACTGATTTGGACGGCAATTTCCGCATTTCAGGCATTCCGCCCAAGGCTTATAATGTGGTGGCAACTTATGTAGGCTATGCTGCTCAAACCAAATTTAACGTGGTCATCACTACTGGAAATGCCAATCAGTTGAATTTTGAACTTGAACCGGATGGCAATGCGCTCGGAGAAGTCCTTGTATCCATAAATCGCTCGGTACGCATTGCTTCGGCTGAAACGCCCCTTTCCATCCAAAATCTTTCGGTAGAGGAAATCAAAAGCAATCCGGGCGGCAATTTCGATATCAGTAGGGTAGTGCAGGCCCTGCCTGGTGTGGGCGGCGTGGCTGGAACGGGTGGCGGATTTCGCAATGATCTGATTATCAGAGGTGGCGGGCCCAGCGAAAACGTGTTTTACCTCGATGGGGTGGAAATTCCGGTCATCAATCACTTCACGACTCAGGGTGCAGCGGGTGGTCCAACGGGAATGCTCAATGTGTCGTTTATTGAAGACGCGACCTTGGCCACCAGTGCTTTTAATGCCCGCTATGACAACACACTTTCCTCTGTGTTGCAATTCCGGCAAAAGGACGGCAACCCGGAACGCATTCAAGGCAATGTACGCGTAGGCGCTTCTGAAACGGCTTTAACCTTGGAAGGTCCGTTGGGTAAAAAGAATGGAAAAACCACCTTTTTGGCTTCGGCTCGGCGCTCCTATTTGCAATTGCTTTTTGAGGCCATCGGGCTGCCCATTCGTCCGGATTACTGGGATTTTCAATACAAAGTGACGCACAAGATCAATGCCAAAACTACCTTCACGGCCCTTGGAGTTGGCGCTATTGACGATTTTTACTTTGAAGCGCCCAAAGACGCAACGCCGGAAAATCTCTACATTTTGAGTTCTGTGCCGGGCGTGAATCAATGGAACTATACACAGGGCTTTGCCCTCAAACGCTTGATTGACAACGGCTTTTGGAACCTGACTTTTAGCCGGAATATGCTGGACAACCAACTGGACCAGTTTGCCGACAACACGGACGGGAAACAAAAAGACGAGACAAAACGTATCCTGGGCATTCAGAGTCAGGAAATAGAGAACAAACTCCGATTTGACTTCAATCGCTACGCAGGCGCCTGGAAATTCAGTGCAGGCGCGATGGGGCAATACGTCAAGTACAACAACAATTCCTACACCCGGCTCCGTTCTGAAATCCGTGATTCTTCCGGCAATGTCATCCAACCCGCCGCTGAAATCCGCTTCAACACCGCCATTGATTTTTTCAAATTCGGCTTGTTCGGACAAATCAATAGAACCTTTTTTAACGAGCGGCTGGGGCTGTCTGCGGGCATTCGTGCCGATGGGAACAGTTTCACCGACGATGGGGCTGATTTGTTGAAAACCATCAGTCCAAGGTTCAGCGCGAGTTATGCTTTTGCGCCAAAATGGAAGGTCAATGCTTCTGTGGGCAGCTACTTCAAAACGCCCTTGTACACGGTGTTGGGTTTCCGCGACGATGCTGGAGTCTTGGTCAACAAAGACCAGCCCTACCTCCGCAGCGATCACTATGTGGCAGGCTTGGAGTTTTTGCCAACGAAAGTGCTACGCCTTACGCTGGAAGGCTTTTACAAACAATATGAGGACTATCCGGTAAGTGCCTTCAACGGAATCTCACTGGCCAACCAAGGCGGCGGATTTGGTATTTTGGGCAATGAAAAAGTCCTGGCTGTGGGTAAAGGAGAAGCTTACGGAATGGAACTTTTCGCGCAGCAAAAACTGAACAAAAACTTGTATTTCACAGGTTCTTACACCTTGTTTTGGTCAAAATTTAGCAATCAAAACGGCGAACTGATCTCCTCTGCCTGGGACAATCGTCACCTGCTTTCCTTGCTCGCGGGCTACAAATTCCGACGCAATTGGGAATTGGGCGTAAAATACCGTTGGCAGGGCGGGGTGCCTTACACGCCGCTGGATCTGGATGCAAGTCGCTTGAATTATGCAAGCATCGGTACAGGCATATTGGACAACAGCCGCTTGAATACGCTCCGTTTGGGCAATTTCAACCAAATGGACCTTCGGGTAGACAAAAAGTGGAATTTCAAGCGGGTTACACTCGACGTGTTTGTGGACATCCAGAATATTCTGAATGCCGTGAATCCTGCGCCCCCCAACTATACCTTCCAGCGTACGTCCGATGGCAGTGCATTCGTCACCACCGATGGGAAAGCCCTCATGGCCGACGGCAGCAATGCAATTCCGATTTTGTTGGAGAATACAGAGGGATCGCTTTTGCCGAGTGTTGGGATCGTGGTGGAATTTTGAGTTTACTCCGAAGCTGGTTCTCGCTCCACGGTAATGGTGCATTCTCCAATCAATGCCGCCATTGCACCCAATGCGGCCAGAACGGGCGCAATTAACGCGCCGACCAAGCCGAAAGTCAAAGGGAAAGACATCAATTCTTTTCCTGACTTATCGGAGATGCTGATTTTTCGGATGTTTCCTTCGGCAATCAGTTCTTTTACTTTTTTGACTAGAATTTCACCGCTGATGCTGAACGATTCGTGTGTTTTGTTTTCCATGATAGTTGTATTTATTTTGAGAGAGGATAACGATTGAAAGCGCTTTTAGTTGAGAATCTCTGATCATCTTGGCAAAGCAAAGCTAAGTCTAGCAAAATGCCTTGTCAAGATGACAGAAATCACGGGCGAGTATAAGATTGATCCAGCCAGAATTTGCGCGGTTTCCGCACTTTTGCAGGGTTATGAAAAATTCGCTTCCTCAACTCCGTGCTGCGGTGGAACGCATTTGCCAATATCAGAAAACCGCCGAACAAAAAGCGGAATCTATTATTGCCCGCGTCCATTCGGAACAGAAACAGAGCATCACCAACCTCATTCATTACCTGGCTCTGCGGCGTGAAGACTTGCGCCCTTTGCAAGACCACTTGCATGATGCAGGACTATCTTCCCTGGCGAGCGCTGAAAGCCATATTTTGCGACAGGTGCAGGCGGTGCTACAGCGTTTGGGGGTTGAGTTTTCAAAGAAATAAATTTCAACAGTGGATGCCACTACGGGTGCCAGCTTATTGCACCAACGTGCTATGACCCTTTTCGGCCCCAAAAAAGTGCAAAGCATCCCACACTTGATGGTGACCTTCGAGTCGGGCATGGCCAGTGATTATATGGCCGTGAAAGCCCTCCTCAAAGCAGGCATGAATATCGCTCGCATCAACAGTGCCCACGATAGCCCCAGGGAATGGGAAAAAATGATTGCCAATGTTCATAAAGCAGCCCATGCAACAGGCTGCCCTTGCAAAATTTATCTCGATCTGGCAGGACCTAAAATCCGAACCATGTTGCTGGGAAAAGGCAAGAAAAAAGACCGGCTGAAACTGAAAGAACAAACGCAATTTTTCCTTGCCGAAACCAATGCGTAAACGAGCATGGCCACTGTGTTGACGATCATAGGGGTGGATGACAGGGGTATT
>JBBQSW010000072.1:0-11571 GCA_038213575.1 Chitinophagales bacterium
ATCAGGTTGCCCGCTATGATGTATCCCACCAAAAGTATTACAGCTGCCACGAATGAGTACATGGTGCTGCGGGTAAGTACGGCTACTGCGTAAAGAATCCCTCCGGCGAAAATCATGTTCGGGATCACAACCGTAATGTAAGCATTCAGGTGTCCCCGAACCTCAAAAGGCCCAAACCGTGCCGCATCCACCCAGCCCATTGCTGGCCCGATCACCGCCCCTAGCCACATTCCCAACGAAACGCCTACCATGGGAATCAAAGCGATCAATAGCGCTCCGGCGAAATGACCAAAATAATAGCCCGCCTTGCTAATCGGGGAAGAAAAAACGATTTGCGAAGTGTTGCTCTCAAAATCGCGGATGGCGGCGCCATTGAGGAATGCCACCACGAGCAAAAGCGAGAGGATAGAAAACACCACATACCAGTTTTGCGCCACAAAAGGGGCGTTTTTCCAAACGTTGCCGTAGGATCCGCCGATTTGCACGTCGTCGCTGACAGTGGCCCCGAAGGTCATCAACGCGAATACGAAGAGAAATATCCAGGGCATGGGAGAGCGCAGCCAGGCTTTGATCTCGAATTTAAAGAATGTAGATAGCATTGAAAACAGGGTGGGTGTAGTATAGGTTTGTATCTAAAGCGTTTCCTAATTATAGCGTGAACTTTGGATAGGTTTCAGAAAAAGCCGCATCGCGGCGACATTATGGTAGCGTCAGCGTTCAATTTTTCCAGAACCGCGTAGCGGTGGCATTATTACGGCGATATAATGGCACCGCGATGCGGTTCTTATTCCCCAACCGCCCTTTCGGGCTACCAAAATGGCACCGCGATGCGGTTCTTATTTCATCGGTACTATGCAAATATTCAATCTTTTGATTGATTTTACGCTGCGCCTCACTCCCCCACATTAATCTTCGCAAAGAACACGTCCTCCAATCCCGCGGCAGTCCGCAGAAACCCTTCGCCCGGATTCTCCTCACTTAAGATGTGTATAATCGGCTTGCCTGCCACTAATTTGCTCGATATCACGCTGAAACGGTTTTGATAATCGTCAATTTCAGCCTTCGCAATAGCTTTTTCCCAGATTTTGCCCTCCAATTGCAGCAGCGCGGCTTCCGGCGAACCCGCGTAGAGCACCTGCCCGCCGTTTATGATGGCCATATTGGAGCAGAGCTCCTTCACGTCTTCCACGATGTGGGTGGAAAGGATCACAATTACATTTTCTCCGATTTCGGAGAGCAGGTTGTAGAACCGGTTGCGCTCGCCAGGGTCAAGGCCGGCGGTGGGTTCGTCCACAATGATAAGTTTTGGGTCGCCGATCAGGGCTTGTGCGATGCCGAATCGTTGGCGCATACCCCCTGAATAGGAGGAGACAGATTTCTTGCGATGTTCCCACAAGTTGACACGCTGCAACAAGGCGTTTACGACCTCTTTTCGGCGTGCCCCCGGGATTCCTTTCAAAGAGGCGAGGTGGTCAAGCATATCCACTGCCGAAATGCGTGGGTAAATGCCAAACTCCTGTGGCAGATACCCGAGCGAACGCCGCACTGCATCTTTATCTTTCAATACGTCAATGCCCCCATCGGTCGAACCATTAGAAGGCAGCAGCCAAGCAGAGCCGCTATCGGCTTCCTGTAAGGTGGCTAGGGTGCGCATGAGGGTGCTTTTACCCGCTCCGTTGGGGCCGAGCAGACCGTACATCCCAGTCGGGATGTCGAGTGAAACATCTTGCAGGGCTTTGACCCCATTGGGGTACGTTTTGGAGAGGTTGCGGATCGTTAGTTGCATAGGTAGGCGAAGGGATAGGTGGTGGTAGCCGATTTTCGGTGGCGAATATGATGCAGCTCGCTTGCAAATGGTTACAAGATTCGAGGAAAGAAGCGTTTTTGCGGACTAAATGCGGTAAAATAAACAGCAAAACAGTAGAACCATGCCCATCGGCAGACAAGTCAGAGAACTGGAAAATGTAAAATCAAGAGGGGCTTGCACTCGAAAATTTTCACGTTTTAGAGTGCAAGCCCCTCTTGATTTTACAGTTTCCAATTTTACGGCTTATTTTCTTGAAATACAAGCGCTAATCTACCCGCACCACTTTTTTCAACAGCACAGAAGCATTTTGACTGGGTATTTCCAACAACAACAAATAAATGCCCTTGGGCAAATGGCTTGTGGCGATCTGGAATGTTTGTTCGCCAGTAGAAACCTCTACCGTTTGCGCCAGCACCTGAACACCCAAAATATCGCGCAATGTCAGGCGACCCTCAAACCCTTTTTCACTCTCGAACGTGACATTCAGTACGTCTTGGAAAGGCACCGGCGACACCATGACCTCACTTAGGTTGTCGAGTGCTGTCACACCGTTTACATATTCCGGGCAAGTAAATCCACGACGCACCTGTCCCCGAATTTCTCCACTGAGGTTGCCAGGTGTACTAATCAAGACATAAGTACCGCTATTTTCGATGATCGGACCGAGCGATGCCATGATCTCATGCGACCCAGCAATGATGGGCTCCGAAAGAGGCATGGAATGAAAGGCTGTGCCATTTGCGCCAAATCCAGCAGTAGCGAAGTAAGCATCCACGGGCGCTCCTGCCAACCCATCTGCAATGACCTTATAATTAAGATAGCAATTGGACTGATCTACAGATGCAACCGCGATTCCGAGTGCATCGCTGTTGGTAGGAGGCACCACCTGAACACCACATAGATCGAAAGCGTAGCCTTTACGAAGGGTGTTTTTCATCACGCCCCTCAATTCGCCGTTGGGGAAAGCAACCGAAGTGGCATTGATGTACAGGCGCCCTTGTGCAAAATCAGTCAGTTGTTGCGGAGTAATCTTGTATTTTCTGGAATAAAATCCAGGCGCAGTTGAAAGACCCAAGTCTACTAATACTGGGCCCATTTCAGTAGGAAGTCCAATATGAACCTTTGCGGTAGTAGGCTGAATACTAGCAATATATATTGTGGTAGTAAGGCTATCCAGTGTTCCATTCAACTTGTTATGGCTAAACCCAAAACCTGGCGTTGGAGGAGATGGAGGGGGCAATTGCTGCACCCCATTTATAGGCGCCAAAGAAGCAAAATAGCCAAGAAAGGTAACCTGGCCACGTACTTCTCCATTGGGATAATTGGCTGTTTTGACTACGACATAGTATTTTCCTTCTCTGGCCTTCAAAAGAAAATTTGGATCAATTGTATCCAGCAGGATAACGGACTGTATAATATTGCCAAAAAAACCGGGCATATTTAAAACAAAAGACCCAGTTTGTCCAGGTTGTCCTTCATGGAGTTCAACTTTAGTAATTGGGCTGCTCAACCCGCCCACAACAAAGGCGTACACGATGTCATGGGATCCCAGTGGGAAGTGGATGGCGCCAAAAACCCTGCCCGGAGAATTATTGGGTGGATCAACTTGATTGGCCGTCATATTCACAGCAAAGTCTAGGTCAGTTTCGCAAACGAATTGACCGCGAATCTCTCCTGTGGGATGCGCGGAGGTGCTCACTTCAGCGTAGACACCATTGAGCAAGAGGTTTTGCAAGAGTGCTGGTGGAGCGTCCAATTGACCTTTGACGTGCCGCCCACGAATAAGCGGTAAAAAATCGAGTAGCACGGCACCAGTTTGGCCCGTAATGCCCAAACGGATTTTGGCATCTGTGGGTGTTCCGTCCAGGTTTACAAGCATGCCGCTAACGTCTACTTTCGTTCGGTCAGGGGTAAAAATAAAGGTAATGAGGCCCTTGGCCTGGGTATTTACGGAAGGAACGACTTCAGAACCACTTAATTCGACGTGGAAAATCAAGTGGGGAATGGAATTTTGTGCTTGGACAGCCACAAGGCTGACTAATGACAGCCCCATCGTCAAGACTATGACGGGAAGAGATCGTAGAAGGCAGGCAGTTTTATTCATGGTGAAAATTTGTGTGAGAACGTGAAATTTGTATTGCAAACCTACTGCTTTCCAATTTCCATTTTTTAGGTATTTTGAATGGCTACTCAACAAAACACACTTTTCGGCCTACTTAATGACACATTCGCTCATTCTGGCCAAAATTATACGGAAAGAGCGTTGTCTTTAGGAAAAACCCATCGCTTCACCATGGAGGATAAACATCCGTACAATCAAACTGATTTATTGGCCAGAAACTGGGAAATGGGGCGCACGGAAGAAGAAGCAGCGCTTGGTGTACCTTGCACCCTTATTTGATCCAATCTTGACCATCGCATTCGACGCAAAACGCTATTTTAACAATGCCACGGGCCTCGGGTTTTACAGCCGGACGCTGCTGGAGGGATTGCGCCGGTTATACCCAGACAATCAATATTTACTTTATACACCCTACAATCGTGGAAATTGGGCGACAACAGATGACGGGATGAGATTGCCCGATTCTTGGCTGGGACGGAGTTTTCACCCCTTATGGCGCAGTCGGGGCATTACAGCACAATTGCAGCGCAACGGTGTGGAGATTTTTCACGGCCTGAGCCATGAACTTCCCATAGGCCTGCGTCGAGCGGGCATACGCAGCGTTGTGACGATGCACGACTTGATTTTCATGCGCTACCCGGACTTGTACCCGCCCATTGACCGAATTTTTTACGAAAAAAAATATCGCCGCGCTGCGGAAGAGGCCGATTGTGTGGTTGCTATCAGCGAACAAACACGGGCTGATTTGGAGCATTTTTTCAACATTCCTGTCCAAAATGTGCGAATAATCGGCCAATCCTGCGACGCAGTGTTTGAACGCTTAAGTCTTCGGCAACAGCCAGATCGCTTGTCTTTGCCGCTCTCCCTTGGGGAAAATATTCCCGTTTCCGACTACCTCATTGCTGTGGGAAGTCTCACGCCCCGCAAGAACTGGCACAAGCTTTTGGACGCGCTTTTTTTGCTCAAAAATCAAGGGCTAAATATTCCGCTCGTTGCGGTGGGAACTGGAAATAGTGCCTATGCAGAGGGCCTCCGGGCGCAAGCAAAACAGCTTGATATCCAGACATTTTGGCTCGACCAATTCGTGACGACGGAGGAGCTCGCACGACTATATCGCTGTGCAGCAGCGCTGGTGTATCCTTCCGTATTTGAAGGGTTTGGTATCCCGATTTTGGAAGCCATGACCGTGGGGATTCCCGTGGTGACGACACGCGGAGGCTGTTTCGAGGAAGTGGGTGGACCAGCGGCTTTATACGCCGACACGAATAATGCGGAAGATTTGGCGCATCAGATTGCCAAGATGTTGGATACGGATGTTCGAGCTGGATTGATTTCAAAAATGCCCGCGCAAATTGAGCAATTTTCGCCCGATAGGATATGCGCAGCTTGGATGGAGGTGTATAGCAATAAGACGGCTTTGAGCAATCTGAAAGGTAAAGCCGGATAAACCACTCAGCCCTGTTTCGTTTTTGCCAATTCGCGGCACACTTGCTGAACAAATTCCACACTGACGCCTACGAATCCGGCTACCTCGGCATCACTCCAATCGGGAAATTTTTGGATGGTTTTGATCGCAATTGCGTGAGTTGTTTTTTCCATGCCCTTTTCCATGCCCTTTTCCATGCCCTTTTCCATGCCTTCCTCATATCCTTTCCTGAGACCTTCTTCTTTCCATTTTCTCCCAAATATTTCAGGGATGGCGTCAATCCAATCACGCTCCGCTTGGGGCAATTGCTTGTTTAATTCTTTAACTTGAGCCTCTGTCATGTTGTAAAAATTGAATACGTAAAGCGTTAGGGTTTGAAGTAGGATCCCTTCGCGATCATTACGGTAGAATGGCTTGCCAAAAGTAAGGATGTTGGACCAGATTTTTTGGGCAAATCTTTCATTACGGGCAAATTTTAACGCCAGAAACAGGTTTTTCAGATATTCGGTTTCCACTTTTTCCTCAATTTCTTCAGGCGGTATCCTACTCAAGTCTGTGAGCAAGTAATGAAAGTTTGGAATAAACGCTTCCCAATCTTCAGGTAAGCCCGGGAAAAGGCTGGAAAAAGCCTTTTGTTTCCACGCATGAGCCCCATGATACACGACGATCGGTATTACAAAAGAGAGTGGGCGCCCGTTTATCAGATCGTCTTCCCAGATTTGTAACAGGTAGTCAAGTAGTTGAAGGTGTACTGGCAAGGAAGGTATGTAACTTTTATGTTCGAAAAGGAAGAGTAGCCGAGCCGGAGCTCCGCTCGCCAAACGGGTTTCATACAACACATCGCTGAAGGAAATCCCGAAGCGACTACTGACAAAGGCTGTATCAATTTTCTGGAAAACAGTGAAATCAATGTGCCTGTGAATGGCTTCAGGTGTGTAATGAAGCAGGTAATTCCTAGCAATTTTGGCATCGCTGAAAAAGGCCTTGAATACCGCGTCGTGCGGTTCATGGTCTTTTCTGCCGGGATGTTTTCTATTGGGCATTGGCGCGGCTGGTTAAGGCAGCGAAGATAGGACGTTTTTTTATTTAAAACAAAATGTTTTACTAAAAATGCAAAGCGGTGACCCTGAAACCTCAGGATCACCGCCTAGCAAAACGGTTCACAAACGTGTGGCACACCTTTTCAAATCATTGATTTTCAAGCACTAATTTTAGGTATACCACATTTTGACGAACACGCTCCGTTGCTACCTTTTCTTTTGCTCAGAAAAATCCATTTGGTTGAGGGCCATCAATTCTTTCATGGTTTTCTGCATGCCATCTACCGAGCCATCCAGGAAAATGACGTTGCCCTTCCCGTGCTCCGTGAAGTTTTTAATTGCTTCTGTCCACATGGAGAACAAGATCACCGAGGTGTCGAGGTTGGCGGTATGCATTTCTTTGGCGGCCTGACTCATGCCCCGTGCCACTTCTTCGCGGAAAAGTGCGACCGCTTGACCACGCATTCTGGCGGCCTCACGCTCAGCTTCGGCGGAGATTTTGATGGCGTTGCCCTCAGCTTCGGCGGCTTTGGTCTTGGTGATCAAGAGTGCTTGACCCTCGTTTTCGGCTGCGGCTTTTAGGTTGTTTGCTGCCACGATTTTCGACATGGAGCGCATCACTTCTTCGTCGAAGGTGATGTCATTGATCTGCAAGTCTATGAGGTGAAAACCCCAGTCTTCGAGCATGTGGTCAATGTTGACCTTCACGGCGTCGGTGATTTCGCGGCGCAACAAGAGGACTTCCTGCTGCTTTTTGGTAGCCACAAAGGAGCGGATGCTGCCTTCAACGGTGCGTGTTAGGCTGGCCATAAAATCGCGGTCGCCCACAAATCTGAAAGCCACTTTTTTAACGGTTTCTTCCGCATTGTCCATCACAGAAAACAGAAGTAATGAGGTGAAGTGAACATTGGCCTGGTCAACGGTAACCGCCTGGAAGTTGAGCTCCACCGCACGGTTTTGTATCGAAATTCGTTTGAAAATCTGTTCAATAAATGGGACTCGAAAACTTAAGCCTGGGTAAAGTGTCCGGTTATATTTGCCAAAAATGGTGGTAATGGCAACGGTACCTTGTTGTACTGTAACGAGGCTCAGAAAAATGAGCACCAGGACAATCGGAATGTAATACATAGTGGGCATAGTGGTGGGTTTGAAAGTTTGATTTTGAGCGACAAAGGTGAGGGTTCAAAGCATACTCGGCTTTTATACTCCGACCAATCGCCATTATTTAACGGCGTGAAAATCCGAAAAAATTCGACGATTGCAGCAATTATGTAGTGATTGGTCATTAATTGTTATTGGTCATGGAGGCAATTGCCTGGCTTTCAACCTGTTCTGAGAATGGCTAAATACCTTTGTTATAAAATTGTAAATCCAATGACTACTGCTAAAACGATTGCCTTTTTCGTCCTCCTTTTTTTCTCCCAATTTAGCAACGCTCAAACTAGGTCGTTTACCAAAGACGATACGCTGCGCGGAAGTATCACGCCCCAACGTGATTGGTGGGATTTGACTTTTTACCACCTGAAAATCAAGATCAACCTTGCCAATAAAAGTATTTCTGGCAGCAATGAAATTTGGTATAAAGTGCTGTATCCAGGCAAGGTTTTGCAAATTGACCTGCAAGCCCCCCTCCAACTTGAACGAGTAGAGCAAGATGGTCAAGCGCTGGACATTTCGAGGCAGAGCCGAAACGCCTATTTCATTGACTTGGAAAAAGAACAGCCGAAAGGTTCGCTGCAATCGGTCACGGTGTGGTATTCGGGTACGCCTCGTGTTGCAAGCAATGCACCCTGGGATGGAGGGTTTAGTTGGGAGAAAGACGAAACAGGGCAGGCTTTTATCGCCACGTCGTGTCAAGGCCTGGGCGCAAGTGTATGGTGGCCTTGCAAAGATCATGCTTACGATGAGCCGGATTCGCAAGCGATTTCCGTCACAGTGCCTAAGCATTTGACCGACGTGTCAAACGGCAGGCTGCGACGAATAGCGAACCATGGCGACAGCACCCATACCTTCGATTGGTTTGTGGCGAATCCAATAAACAACTATGGCGTGAATGTCAACATTGCTCAATACGTCCATTTTTCGGACACCTTTATGGGCGAAAAAGGCAGGCTAACGCTCGATTATTATGTGGAATATACCATTAAAGGAAACAAACTGAAGTACCATTGGGTCAACTGTGTAGAAGGTTTTGAAATGCCCGTAAAAGTGACTTTGTCGCCTGAAAAATACGAGTTCATTTATCCCACTACGAAATGGAAAAGCAGTCGTTCCAAGTTGCCAAACAAGGATGATTTTCAGGTGGAGGAGAATTTTTATGTTTTGGCGAGGCGGCTTTAAACAGCAATCGTTTTCAAATAAAAGTACTAGGTCAATTGGTGAAGTTACATTTGCCACACAATCGGAATTTTCAGCCATGGCAATCGCAAATCAGTTCTACGCTCTTCTTCCCAAACAGAAACCTACCAGGTTTTCAAAACCGGATAGGTTTTCGACGCACCTTCTTTCCTTCCTAATTGTTTTTTCACTCACCGCTGCTCAAGCTCAAACCTTGCGTGGCACCATCCGCGATGCCGACAATGGGGATGCTATAACAGGCGCAACCGTGTCAGTTTTGTTCACCCGCGGCGGGGCCTCCCCGATTTCGCTGGCCAGCAGCCCAACGGGCGAGTTTGTGTTTGAAAAAATACGCGCCGGTTATTATTCCGTTGAAATAACGGCACAAGGGTTTGAACGTCAAATTATTGCCGAGGTTAATGTGGTAGCTGGAAAAGAGCAAGTGTTGGATATTGCCCTGCGCCGAACCACAGCACAATTGGCCGAAGTGACTATTTTGGCTGCCCAACCCGGCCGCCGCTCCCCCCTTCCACTTGGCGAAATCCCACTTACCCGCGACCAAACGATGCGCTTTCCGGCTATGTATTTCGACCCCGCACGACTCGCCACAGCGTATCCCGGTGTGGCACAGACCGACGATGGGACGAACCAGCTCAGTATTCGGGGCAATAGCCCAAGTTCTGTGCGCTGGCGACTCGAAGGGGTCGACATCGTGAATCCCAATCATTTGCCCAATGCAGGCACTTTCAGCGATCGCCCTGCTGCCGCAAGTGGTGGCATTTTAATGTTTTCAGCCCAACTTTTGGACAATTCTTCGCTGTTAGTAGGGGCAATGCCGGCAGGTTACGGGGATGCACTGGGTGGGATAATGGATATGAATTTGCGGCGTGGCAACAACCGTCAACACGAGTTCACTGCTCAGACGGGGCTAATTGGGCTGGATTTGGCCGCCGAAGGACCGATTGGCAAGCAGGGTAAAAATTCTTATCTGGTCAATTACCGATACTCGACGGTGGGTTTGCTGGGGCAATTGGGGGTGTCGTTTGGCGATGAGCAAATCAATTTTCAAGACCTGTCGTTCAACCTCAATTTTGAAGGGAAGCGTGGCGGGCGTTGGTCGGTGTTCGGATTGGGTGGCTTAAGCGAGAACCGATTCCGCCACAAGACCGATACGGCTGAAATCAAAGGATACAAAGATTTTTTTGACATTGATTTTGAATCCAAAACGGGTGTGCTAGGGCTGTCTAATTGGAAGGCCTTTGGCAAAAAAACATGGCTGAAAACGACGGTTGCAGTTTCTGGGCAGCATAATGATCGGCTGGCGGAATCCGAGACCTATACAGAGGGCAGCAACAGGGACAATATGGAAGAATCCAAGATTTCCGGAACGGTTACTTTATCCGAACGTATAGGTGCAAGAGCCCAATTGCAAATAGGGGTGGTGGCGCAACTTGCGAACTTCGAAAGAAATGGGAGTATGGGCAGCCTTATCCAAGAAGTAAGTTTACAGAAATACCTCTTAGGGCAACCTTGGGCACAGGTCACTTGGCGGAGCCGAAATCAGAAGAATCAGACTACCTTGGGCGTTCACACTGCCATTTTTGATAACAGGAGTCATCTTTACGCAGAAGATGATTTCTCGCTGGAGCCCCGTTTTGCTTTTACACGCAAATTGGCTGAAAAGCATCGGCTCTCGTTCGCAGCAGGTGTTTATTCTCAAGTTCCATCCAACTGGCTTCTGAGATTTCGAAGTGAATTAATTCGCACACAAAAACTGGAAGTATCCTATTCCTGGACTTTTTCACCCGTTTGGCAGTTCAAATCCTCTGTTTACCGTCAATGGGTAGGCAATGCTGATTACTTCATCAACGAGAAGTTTTCTTTCTTGAATAATAGCGAGTACGTTTTTGGTTACAATTTTTCGTCCTCTACTACAGGTAGAGGCTCCAATAGAGGCATCGAGGCATCCATTGAGCGACGCCTTTCTGATGGCTGGTTTTTGCTAGCCAACGCTAGTTTTTTTGATTCAAAATTTTCAAAAACAAGTAGCCCATCCGAAAACGATTGGTTTTCCACACGCTGGAATCTTAAACACCTTGCCAACACTACTTTTGGAAAAGAATGGCAGCGCGAAAAACGCCCTGGGAAAGAACGTACGATTGGCCTAAATACCCGAGTGACTTGGACAGGAGGTGTGCGCGAAGCAGAAATTGACAGGAATGCATCTGCGTTGGCCAATACGACGATTGTAGACGAGCGAATCGGGTATTCCCGCCAATACCCCGACTATTTCCGCATTGACCTTCGCGTGTATTGGCGGAAAAATCTCGGCAACCGTCGCAACAGCACCTTTGCCCTAGACATTCAAAACCTGACTGGACAACAAAATTTGGCCTACCATTATTTCGATCCCTATACTGGCCAAATTGAGAACAAATACCAACTTGGGCCTATTCCAAATTTCAGTTGGCGGGTGGAGTTTTAAAAGGCTAAGGAACGCGGCACCAATAGCTTAATCATTTGATGCCGCGTTCCTAATGCTTAAATCTATGCACATGAAAATTTCTTTTTGGGTTGGCATGGGCCATTTTCCTAAGCCCCGATTTTATCAATTGGTTGCGCATGGGAATGCCCTCCATCGTGGGATCCTTTATTCACCAGGTGACTTCAAGTCACGCGGTGAATAAAGGATCCCAACCAAACAAATTTTTAATCCACTGCGCCGAACCCCGTTTATGAGACACCCTCATCTTTCGCTCCCCAATAACAGAGGCCGCTACGGCGTGAACCCATCCGATGGGTGAAAGTCATCGGTTGGGTTAACGCCGTAGCGGCCGCT
>JBBQSW010000073.1:0-11499 GCA_038213575.1 Chitinophagales bacterium
GATACAAGGGCGACAGAGGGTAAGGAACCACGAGTTTGTAGAGATAAACACAGTAGGTGTACGCCCCGATACAAAGCCGGTCGAGCATGCCGAAATTCGTGACCGTATCGTTCGTAGAACCTTGTAAACCAAGTGTATATAGGTTGGCTAACCCAAAGGCAAGCGAAAGCAACCAGAAAGGCGTCTTTTCCCAGATCAGTTTAAAATTCATGGGCCTCCGAAACCAAAAATCCATTGCCAGCATCGAAAGCGGGAGCGCCACGGCTTGCACTTTAGAAAGACAGGAAAGCAGCGCCAATGCGAGCATAATCCAGTACGTGCGCTTGCTGTTTTCGCCCGTTTCGGCCTGTTTCAGCCATTTCACATAGTACACCAATGCCCAGAAAAAGAACATGGCAAACAGCACGTCCTTGCGTTCCGAGGCCCAGGCCACCGATTCCACGCGCATCGGATGGATGCCAAACAACAGCCCGCCAGTCAACACGCCCCAACGCCCAATGCCCATGCCCCACAGGAGTTTCATCACGAAAAAGACCGTGAGCAAGTGCAGCAAAAGGTTGACAGCGTGCGTGAGCGTGGGACTGAATTCGCCGTTGTTCAGCGATTTCTCCACGGCGAAAGTCAGGATGGGCAAGGGGTTGTAGTTGCCGATCACATGGCCTTTTTCGAGGTCGAAAATATTTGGGATGGTGATGCTCCAGGGTATGCCCTTGCCCACCAATTGGAGGTTGGGGTTCTCTGTTATATTCTTGGAATCATCCCAGTTTACATAATCGTGGCCCAGGGTGGGAAGGTAGCAGGCAGCGGTGATCGCGAGCACGACGAGGCCGAGCTGGAACCAATTGTTTTCGCTACCACTTTTTGGGGTGAATGAAGCGGAAGACTTGGACGGAGCCTTTTGGGCGGAAACGGGCTTTTTAGCCATTGTATCTTAGGTATGATTGCAGTGAAAACGCTGCGCAAAAGTAGCAATTCCCAATGCTTTCATTCTTTTTCTGACACTTGGCATTGTACCTTGGAAGGAAGATTTTGTGGCGCTTCCGCCCCGCGTGGCGGGGAGAACATAATGCGGGGCAGAAAGAGCCTGTTAGCGGATAATCTCAATTTTTATCACTGAATAAATCCTCCATGGTCGCTTCATTCTGCACCAACAAATGGGCGTGTTTATTTTTCATAATCAGCCAATTTTGACACAAAAAAATATTTTAGGCTGGAAAAAACAATTTTCCCAGCCAAAACCATATAAAATATTTTAGTTTTGGCTGATTGCTCGGTTGTGCCGCCGCAATCAGCCAGTTTTTAGGGTGAATTCCATCAATTGCCCCTTCCACCACGTTTTCCCTTCTGGGCCGGCGCATCTACTTTTGTGGGCGTCTTGATTTCTCTTTTAGGAGCAGGCGCCGGATTGCTGCGCCGCGTTTCCTGTGGCTGCCTTTGCGCGGGTCTGCTTTCCTCCCATTTCTGGCGGTGATAGTCTTTTGCTTCGTCCGGCTGTGTTCTCGGTTGTTTGGCGGGCAAGCGCGTGGCGGGTTTATCTGTTTTAGCGGGTTCGCGGCTCGGGGGTTTGGGGCTTGGCGCCGGTTCTATCCGCGGCGGGCGCTGTGTTTTGGGTGCCGGGGCAGGTTCCGGCTTGGCAGGCGCTTTTGACGGCGCCCAATCGGATCTATTATCGCGTTTCACCTCGTTTTCGCGTTTCATCTCGGTTTTGGCAGTCTCCCGAGAACGCTGCAAGTCAGGATATTTTCGCACATTTTTGTCCAGGTACTCCTCTTGGGTGACCTGTTTTTTTGGGTTTTTGCCATTGTATTCCTGACGGCCTGTTTCAAATTTGCCATACTCCTTCAGTCGTTCAGATAGACGGCCCTTGTCAGCTAAAAACTCGTCTGAAATAACAGAACGGTTGCGTTGTTGCCAATCGTGTACCCCCATGGTGATGGTCGTTCCCGAATTCCGATGACCATAATAATGGTTGACAAAATGGGTAGAAAGATGGTTGTACTGGAGATGGTGATGCGGGTGATAGAAGTACCAATCCATAAAATGGTACGAGGGCAAATACATAACCACAATGCCCTGCGGGCGATAATAGCCACCCCAATCCCACCACCAAGGGTACGGCCGCCACCGTGGATACGGCTCCCAATATGGATAACCATACCAGTATGGATATGGGTTGTAATAATGATGCACCACCCTTGGCTCGTCTCGCTCGTAATAATTCCCGTCATAATACAGGTCATCGCCGGAGTAGTCGTCCGTATTGTAGCCGTTTTCCGTGGCATATTCATTGGCGGCGGCTTGCAGCTCGGCTTTGGTGGCAGGATCGTTTTCAAGGGTGGTTTTCCAGTTTTCCAGCTCTTCGGCATGGGAGCGGGCCACGGCCAAGTTGAGCGAATCCATTTGCTGAATCACCCAGGCCGGGTTGTCCTGATACGTTTCGCCTACCAGAATCGTAAAGCGCAGGTCTTCATTGAGCAGGTCAATCACTTCAGGCAATCCCAGCAGATGCTCAAAAGCCTGCTGTGCGGGAGCAGAATAGCCGACAATAAGCCGCTCGAATGCCTTGTGGGTTGTTTGGTTCAAATCATTGATTTGCACCAGCGTAGCCATCTGCCGGGTGACGACCCCGTAGGCATCTTCACGCTTGTTTTCGGGCAATGCTTCAAGCGATTTGCGCAGCGCAGCGGAGCTGTTTTTTTGCTGCACCAGCGAAGCACTCAGCCCCGGATAGCGACTCAGGTCGTAAAACACATCCTGTGTGCTGCGCGGAAAATCCTCGATGAGGGTGCGGAAGGCTGCACTCGTCTTATCGCGCATATTCTGCATTTTGATGAGCACTTCGGGGTGCTTGGTGGCTTCGAGAATGGCCAGGCGTGTTTCTGAAGGATACAGCACGAGCGCTTCGACGGATTTCTTGTTTTCTTCCGCCAGATCGCGGAGTAGGGCGACATCGGTTTGTGCGAGGGTAGCAGAATGGCTAAAAACGAACCAAAATGCAACCATGGACAAAAATTTGGGAATGATTTTCATGACTTGATATTATTAGAAGATATTTGAATTATTCGGCGGATTCAAGTAGCCAGTATTTTTTTGGGCTGCAAAAATTTAAATTCGCCTGTTTCATACTATTGAGTTTTAATTATTTAAATTATTTTCAAGACAAAAGTGTATACCCTGACATTTAAAAACTATGACTCCCGTCATCTGCTGTCGTGATCGTGATCAACATCCTGCGACAGCCCGAAGACCAAATTCGTCAGAATGGGAATAATGGTCCGGAATAGTTCAACTCGCGATCAGAATACCCGGCGCCGGGTGGGTTAGCAACTGCTTGAAATCAGGCCGGAGATTGACCTGCATCATTTCTTGCCCCGCCTTTCCCCGCGAATTTTGTCGCATAATTTAAATATAACAAATAAGGACTTCGCGTTTTAACGTGAATACAAGCCGCTCTTTCCGGGCGGCCTGATTTTTAAAAACTGTACCATGCGTCTGATTCAACAATACCTGCCTAATCCGCGCCATACCGAAATCAACCGGATTTTTGTAAAAGCCAAACCCGCAGATGCTTGGGAATATGCCCGGCATTTCGATGCCGCCACGATTCCATGGGTCAGGCTCCTGTTTGACATCCGCGCCTTTCCCGATCTGTTGCGCGGAGTTGTGGCAGGTTCAGTGGGTCAATTCTGGCACTTGAACATTCCGTTCGCCACGGTCGCGCCGGCCGATTTCCGTGATCTCCAGGAGCCTGGCTGGGGCAAACTGGCCTGGTCTATTTCGGTGGAACCTTGCGGCGAAGGCAGCACCATTGCCCTCGAATTGCGCACGACTGCCACGGACGATGCCAGTTGGGAAAAGCTCAACCGATATTATCTTTTGATCGGCTTGGGCTCGCAGCCGATCCGCCGATCCGCCATGTCGCATATCGCAGCGGAACTTGGCAAGCTCAAAACGCCCGATGAAGACGACGTCGTGCTGCCGGGCGACGAGCATTTACCCAGCGCCAGATATTCCCTCAACCACAAGAAAGATATCGAAGCGCCGCCAGAATTGATGTGGCGCTATCTATGCGACCGTGCTGGCTGGTATAGCATAGACGCCTTAGACCATGAAGGTATCCCGAGCACAGACTACTTGGTAGAGGGCTGGGAAACCCGTCGGGTTGGCGACAAAGTGGCGGCCACATTAGCCATTGATAACTTTTATGAGGTACTGGCTGGCGGTAGAACCAGAACGCTACCTCCTGTTGGGCGGCGAAATGGATCGCATCGGCGGTCATTTTGCCATGACCTGGGCCTTCGTCCTCCAACCTGTCGGTCACGACGCCTGCCGACTGTACACCCGTGTTCGCGTAGACGGGGCGCCCAAATGGAAGGAATGGCTGCTGGCCGGCTTGTACTACCCTCCGGTGCACGCCCTAATGGAACACACGCAATTGAAACATATTCAAAAGTTGGCGGAACGGGATGCCAGGGCACGAAAAGTCGAAACCATACCTAAAACTATTTAAAGAAAATTAGATGCATCCTTCCATCAAGCCATTAATTAAAAAGGGCGTGCGCATTATGCTCATTACTATTTTAATCTTATTGATAGGCTTGCTTATTCTGGGGATTGTATTACTGATATACAGTCCCGGAAAACCTGAGCCGTTCTTAGATCAAAAAGGAGACCCCATAGCGGGAAGTATCTCGGAAAAAATCCATGTCCATATCAATGGCGTAAATCAAGGAATGTTTATTAAGGGTAAGGACATAACAAAACCGGTCCTGCTTTACCTGCATGGGGGTATGCCGGATTACTTCCTCAACCGAAGATACCCTACCGGTCTGGAAGATTATTTTACCGTCATTTGGTGGGAACAACGTGGTTCGGGACTCTCCTATAGTGTCGACATTCCACGAGAAACAATGACTCAGGAACAAATGATATCAGATGTACTGGAGATGACGCATTACTTGCGTCGCCGCTTTGGTAAAGAAAAAATATACCTCATGGGACATTCGGGTGGAAGCTTCATTGGCATTCAAGCGGCTGCACGGGCCCCAGAGTTGTACTATGCCTACATTGGTGTGGCTCAAATGTCGAATCAGCTCAAATCTGAAATACTGGCGTACGAGTATATGCTGGTGGAATTCAAAAAGAAAGGAAACAGTAAAATGGTAAGAAAACTGGAGGCAGCGCCTGTCACAATAAAGGACGGCGTACCGGATGCATATCTTGCCTTGCGTGACGAAGCCATGCACCGTCTTGGCATCGGCACGACACGTGCCATGAATTCGGTAATCACCGGTCTTTTCTTACCTTCGTTATCATGCCCGGAATATTCCTTAACTGAAAAGTTCAATTTGTGGCGAGGCAAATCTCGCTCCGGCATCAGCATACTATGGGATACGATGATCGCAACAGATCTGTCCAAACAGGTACCAGCCCTTGAGCTTCCAGTCTATTTCTTTGAAGGTAAATATGATTACACCTGCTCTTTTACGGAAGCGAAATCTTACTTTGAGCACCTAAAAGCACCGCTAAAAGGATTTTATACTTTCGAGATGTCTGCTCATAGTCCGCTGTTTGAAGAACCTGAAAAAATGCAGCATATATTGAATGACGATGTATTGCCAGGTTTAAATAATCTGGCCGACATAAAATAGTGCTGGAAAATTATACTATTTTGAACCTTCCTGCTTATCCACCACCATGCAACCACCTCTCTCCATCGGCTCTGACATTGGCGGCACGCACATCACCTGTGCCGCTGTAAAAATCTACGAAGGCGAATTGCTAAATGAGACGCTTTCGAGGGTCGCCTACCATCACGAAGCCCCGGCGGAAACCATCCTCCAAAGTTGGGCGAAGGCTTTGAACAGCACACTTTCCAAAATAGACGAATCGCAATTGGCGGGCATTGGTTTTGCCATTCCAGGGCCGTTCGATTATCGGAACGGCGTCTCTAAGATGGAGCACAAATTCAAAAACCTGTACGACCTCCATATCCCCACTGCTTTACATCCATTGCTGACAACGAAAAAAGAACTGCCCATGCGTTTTCTGAACGATGCTACGTCGTTCGCGGTCGGAGAGGCCTGGCTGGGGGAAGGGAAGGAATTTCATAAAGTGGTGGTCATTACCCTGGGGACGGGCTTTGGCTCGGCTTTTATCGAAGACGGTGTGCCCGTCGTATCTGGAGAAGAAGTGCCCAAGGAAGGTTGCTTGTGGCACCTGCCCTTCAAAGACGGCATTGCGGACGATTATTTTTCGACGCGCTGGTTTATCGGGGAATATCAAATACAAACAGGGCTGAAGATCTCCGGGGTAAAAGAGTTGATGGAAAAAACGCATACCGATGCCTTTGCCAAAGGCCTGTTTGTACAGTTTGGCCAAAATCTGGCGGATTGTCTGACTGTCCCGCTTCAAAAATTCGGCGCGGAGGTTTTGATCATTGGGGGCAACATCGCCCATGCGCTGCCGCTGTTTGGGGGAACGTTCCGTGAAGGCTTGGTAAAGGCGGGCGTGCCTGTCAAGGTTGTCGTTTCAAGGCATAGCGAACACGCTGCACTGATCGGCAGCGCCCGGTTGCTGGATGATGGGTTTTGGGATAAGGTGTCGGCTCGGTTGCCGAATATTTAGGGACCAATACTTGTAAATAGGCTGGCAAAAATACTTAGAGGCCATTTAGATAAGAATCCTTTTATTCGACAAATTCACGCCATTTTGTCGAACGAGTTCGATAAATTTGCGCCAAAATTTAGAATAGCCTTTATGGCAGCATTCATTTCAAGAACATTGGAGCAGGCAATCACCACACGGTTGACCGGAGAACCCCGCAAAATCGTTCTCCTTTATGGACAACGGCAGGTAGGCAAAACAACCTTGGCGAAGCATATCCTTGAAAAAATGAAAGAATATGAGGGAAACCTTGCCGGGTTTGAATTCAAATTTGGCAACAAGGAAGCAAAAACACCCGCCGCCTGGCAGGAAACTTACCCGCAGGCAACGTTTCAAACCATCAACCGAGACAACTGGCTACGCTTTGTATTGGAGCGGGAGCAGATTTGACATTTTACCTCCCCAACCCTTTCCCCGGCTTAACCATCTCCAATTCCATGTTGCACTTTGGGCAGCGTTCGCCTTTTTTGCCTTTCTGGTCGGGGTGCATCGGGCAGATATAAGGCTGAATCGGTTGCTCCATCGGAGTGCCACATTTGGGGCATTTTCCACTCATTTTACTCGAGCATTCCTTGTGTATCGGGCAGCAAAAAACGGCCGGGGCAGTGGATTCTGTCAAAGCCATCTGGCATTTCGAGCAGTGATCGCCCTTTTTGCCTGTGATTTCAGGGTGCATCGGGCAGCTGTAAGTTGTGTCAGTCTTACTCGAATTTTTCGAAGATTTGCAGGCAGAAACAAGCACAAAGCCGCCCAACAACAGTAAGATCGGGAAAATCAAATTTGAGTTCATAGTCGAATATTTTCACAAATTTCAGGGAAAGCGAGCCCAATAAGCATGACCACCATCATCATCGTAGCTGATGTGAAAGAAAACGCCTCAAAGCGCCGCCTGCTTAAAAAATCGCCGCTTTGTTCCTTCCACGATAAAACTGTACAGTACCGCAATACCGATCATAAAGCCCAGCAAAGACAAGGGCAATGGGGGCAATGGGGGCAATCCTAATCTTCCCCCAATGGGCAAATAAGGTAACATCAGCGTGCCTGCTACGGTGATGAAGATATATTTCAGCGTGTTGACGTACGTTTTCCGTCCATCTATAATGCCTTTTTGAAGCACTTCGAGGTTTTTTTCCATCAAAACAATATCGGCAGCTTCTTTGGCGAAATCTACCGCAGAGTCCACGGAAATGCCCACATCGGCGGCTTTGAGTGCTGGAGCGTCTTTGATGCCATCGCCGAGGTAACCTACCACATGGCCGTTCGCGCGAAGGGCACGGATGAGTCTTTCTTTTTGTTGAGGCTCGACTTCGGCGAACAGGTTGGTGGATTCCACCCGACGGGCGAGGGCCGCATCACTGAGGCTGGAAATGTCGTGCCCGGTGAGCCCTCAATACCGATCGTTCGGGCGAGGTGAGCAGCGGCGAGGTGGTTGTCGCCCGTGATGATTTTCAAAGTGATGCCGAGGTTTGCCAGGCTGAGGAGGGTATTCGGAATATCCTCGCGGGGCGGGTCTTCGAGCAAAAGGAAGCCGAGGAACACCATGCCTGTTTCGTCGTCCTTATTAATGACAGGATCGCCCGTCAGGTCTTTCCAGGCAATGCCGATGGTGCGATAACCCTGTGCGCTTTGTGTCTCAAAATGTTTCATCAGTACCTTCCGAACGCCCTCGATGGCCACGATACTTCCGTCGGGCATTTCCACACGGTCACAAACCGCCAACATCTCGGAGATTGCGCCTTTGGTTATCATCAAATCTTTGGCACCATCTTGGACGACCATGCTGAGTCTTTTCCGCAAAAAATCATACGGGACCACATCGCCCGGCACGACCGTTTCTTTGGGCACTTTAAAGGGCTTGCCGTTGCGCAAGACGGTGCATTTGATGTGCATCATTGCCCGGAGTTGCTGCACGGCTTTTCCTGCCCGGTATTCCTGCCAGAAACTTAGCGATCCAGTCAAAAAAAGGATGGAAATCAGGATCACAGCGTTGCTCCAGTCGCTCATAGAAGCCGACAAGATGGCCGCAAAGACCAGCAATAGTACCAGCGGGGAAGCAAACTGCCGGGCAAACAAACGCAGGGTTTGCAGCCATTCGGGTGGATGCTTTTCTGCTTTTTGTCGCTCGGAAAGCCTGCGGGAAGCAAGTTTGCCACTCAGGCCACTTTCGGAGCTGCCCAGGTTTTGAAGAATCGTTGTTGAGGTTTGATTCCAGAATGGATTGGGCATGATAAAAAGGGAGGATTGGCCTTTTTATTCGGGCCGTTGTGTTATATTATACTTGCCAAAGTTACCTTTTTTAAACGTTCATAACTTGGTTTTCGTAGTAAGTCCGCACGCCAGGTGCAAAGCACAACAGAACGATTGCAATTGCCCAAACCAAAAGTGTTGGTTGGAGAAAGAAAAACGGCACCATCGTCATTTGTACGAGAATCCAAATTATCAGTACAAGACCACTGACCAATGCAAGTGTTCAGGCCCAATGCCACATTGGGAAAGGGTTGATTCGGTCTAAAAATGTATTTTGTCGCTTTTTCCAAAGGGAAAACCACGCCGCCAGAGGGAGCAGTCCAATGAAAAGACTCAGCAGGATACCCGGAATCAAATAGTTAGAGAAAGGCGAGTGAACGAGCGCAGCTTGCGGGAAACGAATGCTCATTCCAGAAGGGTCTATGATTAATTCAATGCCCGGCACGATCGCGGAAACGCTTAAGACCAGAAGCAGCGTTTTTAATAGCCAAAGCGCGACAGGATGGTAAGGAGTGGAGCTGTTTTCGGCTTTAAATTTCATTTCAGTCCTTTTTTGTATCAGAGATCAGCATTAATTCGCAGCAAAGTTGAGTGATTTACTGTACCTTCATCACTGACATTGGTCAGCGACTATGGTGATTTTTTATTTCAAGTACCGATGAACTGAGTGACGAGTCTCAATTCGCAGCCTGACCTTCATCATCTTGCTTGACAACCGTTGCTTGCACTTTTGTTGTATAAAGCAAATAAATATTAAACGCATGAAGACCATTATTGCCTGCACCGATTTCTCCTCTAGTGCTACCACCGCGGTGTTATATGCTGCCGCACTGGCCAAGGCTACCGAAACGCGGCTGGTGCTTTTCCATCATTTCAACTATCCGATTCCGGCGACGGATCTGCCTGCGGTCTTTCCCAATGTTTTTGTAGACGAGATGACGGCGAGTCACGAGCGTAAGCTCAAAGAACTCAAAGATGATTTGGCCCAAAGTTATCCGATTGATATTGACTGTATTGTACGATCCTGGGATCTTCCAAGCGATTTAGACGAGGTTTTTCAAGCCGAACAAGCTGGTCTGGTTGTAATGGGTATGCACGGGCAAAGTGCCGTGCTCAATGCCTTGTATGGCAGCGTGACCTCTTCCGCCATTCGGCGCGGCAAGCTGCCTTTACTTGTAGTGTCGCGTGGTGTAGTTTTTCATCCCTTGAAGAAAATCCTGTTCCCTTTTGACGACCACGCCATTGCCAACACCGAAACGGTACAATCCCTTCGAGATTTAGCTACCGCCTTTGATTCGTACATAGAGGTTTTTACCTTGTTTGATTTGAAAAAAACACCTGATCTGGTGCCACAGGGTGGTCTGTCAGCCGCTAAGCGCAATCTCCAGACCCTGCTCACGGGAATTCGCCATGGTTACTCCTATGAAAATGAGAACGCCGTAGATAAAGGCATTCTTTACGAGGCAGCCCGCAGCGGTGCTGATATGGTGGCCATGATACCACACCATCATTCTTTCTTGTCCAATCTGTTTAATCAGAGTGAAACCCAGCGCGTTGCGGCAAATATAACGTTGCCATTATTGGTACTGGGAGAAAAGGTAAATCAGACTACAGAGACAGAAAAGTGAATGGTTCATGGTGTTACGCGACTGAAATTCGCCGGGTGACCGCAGGTAAACATTGACAATCTCCATCCTTTATATCAGGCTGTGATTTCAAATTGAAATTGCAGCCTTTTTTATGTCCTTTGGTAGAACTCTTTATGGTAAATGTGGAGGTTGAATGGCTTTTCTTTTAAGAATGACCAAAATCACCTTTTGCCCCGACCATCGTCATCTGCATTGTGACACTCGTGGCTGAACCTTTCGGCAAAATTTAAACTATTTCTCATGATAAAAGAAGTCAGCGGCGACATCATGTTGTCCAAAGCCCAAGCCATTGCGCACGGTGTTGCGCCCCACGATCATTTCGATAACGGTTTGGCACTCAGCCTTCGCCAAGATTATCCTTCGATGGTCAAAGATTTTCGGCACTGGTGTCACCAGACAAACCCCGCTCCCGGGTGGCGCTTGGGTTTGGTCTGGCGCTGAAGGTAAGCGCGTCGTCAATCTCTTAACACAAGATCTCTCTACGGGACATGGCGGCCACCCAGGCAGTGCCACCTTGCATAATGTAGGTCACGCCTTGCGCGAATTGAAAAAAATCATCCAGAAAGAAGAGAAAGGTAACAAGCAACTTCAAATACCTTCTTAAATGCCCACACCACACATTGAAGCCAACGTCGGGGAGATCGCGGAAACCATCCTCCTGCCCGGCGACCCTTTGCGTGCAAAATCCATTGCAGAGCATTATTTGTCGGACGTGATCCAATTCAACCACGTTCGGAACATGCTGGGTTATACCGGGCATTACAAGGGAAAAAGGGTCTCGGTGATGGGTACCGGTATGGGAATGCCTTCTATGGGCATTTATTCTTATGAACTGATCCAGTTTTATGGCGTAAAAACCCTGATCAGGATCGGTACAGCAGGCGCTTTGCAGGAAACGATCGGGGTGCGAGATATTGTGATCGCCCAAGCTGCTTCC
>JBBQSW010000074.1:0-11468 GCA_038213575.1 Chitinophagales bacterium
AAAGGGGGCCGTTTTGCCTTTTGGAACGACCAGTTTTATTTCAAAACCCAAGCCGAAATGGGGGCTTTGTTCAAAGATGTGCCGCAATCCTTGGACAATACCATGGAAATTGTGGACAAGTGCGAACACCTGAAACTGAAAAAGGACATTCTCCTGCCCAATTTCGTAGTGCCGCAAGAATTCCAAACTCAGGACGATTACCTGCGCCACCTGACCTTCGAGGGCGCTCGAAAAAAATACCGGGAAATCACACCCGAAGTCGAAGACCGTCTCAATTTTGAGTTGCACACGGTCAAAACCATGGGCTTCGCGGGCTACTTCCTCATTGTGGCCGACTTTATCAACCACGGCAAAGACATTGGTGTGTTCATCGGCCCAGGTCGCGGATCAGCGGCGGGTAGCGCGGTGGCGTATTGCATTGGGATCACGAACATAGATCCTATCAAATACCAGTTGCTGTTCGAACGATTCCTAAACCCTGACCGTAAATCAATGCCCGATATTGACACGGACTTCGACGATGAAGGCCGGCAAAAAGTCATTGATTATGTGGTGGAAAAGTATGGTAAACAGCAAGTTGCGCAGATTGTGACTTATGGCACGATGGCCGCTAAAATGTCCATCAAAGACGTGTCGAGGGTGCTCGATTTGCCGCTCGACCAGGCCAATGCGCTTGCCAAACTCGTCCCCGACAAGCCAGGCACCTCCTTGAAACGGGTTCTTACCGCGCCATTTACCGGCGAAGGATCTCTCGCAGAAAAAGAAAACCTTGGACCCGAAGACATCGAAAATGCCAAAAAACTCCGCGAACATTTAGCCGCCGTCAACACGCCCGAAGGCATGGTTTTGAAAGAAGCCATGATCCTCGAAGGCTCGGTGCGCGGCACAGGTATCCATGCAGCAGGCATCATCATTGCGCCGATGGATCTGACGGAAATTATTCCGGTCTATGCCTCCAAAGAAACCGAACTGCTCATCACGCAGTACGAAGGCTCCATCATTGAGGATGCAGGGGTTATCAAAATGGACTTTTTGGGGCTCAAAACCCTCACCATCATCCGCGATGCGCTCGTGCTCATTGAGCAAAACCACGGGGTCAAAATCAGCATTGACGACCTCCCGCTCGACGACAAAAAAACCTACGAACTCTACCAGAAAGGCGAAACCAACGGCACCTTTCAGTTTGAAAGCGCGGGAATGCAGAAGTACCTCCGCGACCTTAAGCCCGATAAATTTGATGACTTGATCGCTATGAACGCGCTTTATCGTCCTGGACCGCTGGAGTACATTCCCGATTTTATCGCACGCAAACACGGGCGGCAGGCGGTGACCTATGATTTGCCAGAAATGGAAGAATATCTGCGTGAAACCTACGGAATTTGCACTTACCAGGAGCAAATTATGCTGCTTTCGCAGAAGATAGCCAATTTTTCAAAGGGAGATGCTGATGTGCTTCGGAAGGCAATGGGCAAAAAGCAAAAGTCCGTACTTGACAAGATGAAAGGCCAATTCATGGAAGGTGCAAAAGCCAACGGCCACCCTGAGAAAGCACTCGAAAAAGTCTGGACCGACTGGGAAGCCTTCGCCATGTACGCCTTCAACAAGTCGCACTCAACCTGCTACGCTTTAGTGGCCTATCAAACGGCTTACCTCAAAGCCCACTACCCCTCGGAATACATGGCGGCGGTGTTGACCCACTCGCAGAGCAATATTGAAAAAATCACGTTCTTTCTGGAAGAGTGCAAGCGCATGGGGCTGGCCGTGAAAAGCCCCGACGTGAATGAATCCATCGTTAATTTTTCCGTCAATAAAAAAGGGGATGTACGCTATGGGATGGGAGCGATCAAAGGGGTAGGCGAAGCGGCGGTGGAAGTCATGATTGCCGAGCGCAAAAAAGGCGGCCCGTTCAAAGATATTTACGATTTCATGCGCCGGGTCAGCCTACGCGTGGTGAACAAACGGGTAATGGAAAATTTGGTGTACGCCGGGGCTTTCGACAGTTTCGGCCTTTCGCGTGGAGTGTTTTTCACGCCAACCGAAAAACACGAGACCTTTATCGAAAACCTGCTGAAATACGGCTCAGCGCATCAGGAAGACAAGGTGTTGTCTGTCAATTCCCTTTTTGGTGACCTCTCCGACTCGGTCAGCATCCCTGAACCAAAAGTGCCCAGAGCCGAAGAATGGGGACTCATATTTAGACTCCAGAAGGAGCGCGATGTAGTGGGTATTTACCTCAGCGGCCACCCGCTCGACGATTTCCGTTACGAGTGGGAAACCTTCGCCTCGCCACTCGCCAACATCGAAAACTTCAAAGGCCGCAAAGTCAATGTGGCCGGTTTTGTGCTCAAGGCCGAACATCGCATCAGCCAAAAAGGGACGGGCTGGGGGCGATTTACTTTGCAGGATTATACGGGATCGCTTGAAATCACGATGTTTTCGGAGAGTTACGCCAAGTTCAAATCCTTTTTTGAAGAAGGCACTACTGTGTATGTGGAGGGCGAGTACAAGCAACGCTACAACTCAGATGAGATGGAATTCAAGGTGTTGAACGTCCGCCTCCTGGAAACCATCGGTGAGGAAAAAACGCAGTCTGTGACGCTAAAGATTCCTGTGGAAAAAATCTCTGCCCAGTTTATTGAGCAAATAGAAAAAATCTGCACGAACCACAAGGGCAAGCATACGCTTCACATGGAACTGATTGATTATCAAAACAAAGAAAAGTTGCCATTCACTTCTATGGCTAAAAAAGTGACGGTTGGAAATGAGTTTATTGCGGCGATGGAGGTATTGGGGGTGGAGTGCGGGGTGAATTGAAACTGAAACAATGATCCCGCCTACGCTTTGGCTTCGGCGGGTAAAGTGGGGTGAATTGAAACTTAAACAATGACCCCGCCTAGGCTTTGGCTTCGGCGGGTAAAGTGGAGTGTGGGGTAAATTGACAAAAACGCTAACTTTGCACAGGATGAGCAGCCCAAAACGTTACAAAAATGAAAAACAGTTTGAGCACTGGTTTGACCTCGAAACCGGAAGCCGGATATATTGGTTGGAGATCCCGGACGATTAGGTTGGACGGCACGTTATATCAAGGAAGTTGATGTTGAGGAATCCACCATTAGTTTTCGCCAGGAAATTTATGACGAGAAAGGGGTTTTGCGCGAAATCCATGAAAAATATCCTGTTGACAAAGGGCATCAAAAAATATTCTGAATGATGGTGACTAAAAAAATAGCCGCAAGTGTACTCCTCTCGTACATGCGTCACGAAACTACCCTCGCCAGTCTGGTAGATTGGGCAGAAGATGCACTTCTGGAAGCTGATTTTCCAGAAATAGACGTGCATTTGCTAACCCAGGTTTTGGGTCGCTTAGGTCTTGCGGATGTTCGCACTTTTGGTTTGTCCTGGGAAGAGTGTGAAAATCTGGTCAAGATGTTGGGCTATGAACTAAAAGTTCAAATGATGGAGCCGGTTTAAAATACTTTTCGACGTCGCCTGCGATTTTACCACCTTGCCGGGCGACCATTTTGTTCTCGACCAAACCTAGAGGCCCTTACTTTATACAATTCGCGGGTACGCTTCTTGTCCAATTCAGGGTTTTCTATTTCCTGAATCTACTCGTACCCCACTTGGGCAAGCCAAAGTTTGAAGGGCTTGGCTTTTGGTGAAGGGATGGATTGGATGAGGCGAAACAAAGTCTCAGTAGTAGCGCAATCAGTTGCGTATTTTTTCCCGTCCGCCGACGCTAATTTCAGTGGTACGAAAAAATCGTACAACTGCTCAAACCCTTCAACGACCAGTTTCCTTTTGAGATCGCTCCAATATCGGCGTGGTGCGGCTGAACCCGTCAGCACTTCAATAATATCAGTGATGGAAAAACACCAGGCTTCCTCGTGCCATGCGCGGCGGATTTCTTTTTCATGAAAGATGATGATTTTACTGTGTTTCATTATAATGGTGTGGTATTTTCAAGAACAAATAAGCCACTTTTTGTTTGTTTTTAAAAACAAAAAATTTATTTCGTACCTTGCGGGCCATTCTTGGCATATTTGCTGTGAAGAATTGTGATCCAGATCACTCCTTTGCAAGAATACTGGAAGAATAAACGGTGATTAAAGCCCAGCAACAGAGGTATTGGGGGTAGAGTGCGGGGCGAATTAATAAACTATTTGTTTTTAAACTTTGTTTTAAATTTGCTTTTCAAAACCTAAACCTAATCCTTCATTTATGAACACCTTCGGAGGGAATTGGACGGAAAACAAAATTGAAATTTTAGTTGAATACGCAAAGGCGTACCTAACAATCATGAACGTGCATGCCACCCAATATGGATGGAAGCTCATGTACTTTGATGGGTTTGCTGGCAGTGGTTTGATTGTTCAAGGCAAGGATGAAAATCGAAAAGAAATCGTCGGCGCTGCTCGCAGAATTATAGAAATTGAAGAGCCTCGACCTTTCGATGAATATTACTTCGTTGAAATGAACGATGGGAATTTTAAGGATTTAGAGCAAAACACCAAGTTGGCCTTCCCAACCAAAGCCATACATCCTGTAAAGGAAGATTGCAATAAAAAATTGAAAGACCTCGCAGATTTCCTCCTAACTCCAAAAGGTAAATCTTACAAAATACTAGCCTACATAGATCCTTGTGGAATGCAGTTACAATGGGAAGCAATTGAACGGCTGAAGGGCTTATCTGTTGATGTCTGGATTTTAGTTCCGACCGGAATGGGAGTTAACAGACTGCTGAAAAATGACGGAAATATATCAGAAGCATGGCTCCAAAAACTAGAGTTGTTTCTCGGTATAGATGGAGAAAGTATCAAAGCATATTTTTACAAAGAGCAGCAAGTTTTGACGCTTTTTGGAACAGAGACTGTCACAAACAAAGAGGAAAAAGCAATTAAAAAATCTTCTGAATTGTATCGGACAAGACTGAGTACCGTTTTCAATTTTGTTTCTGAAACCTATGTTTTAAAAACAGCCTCAAACGTTACACTCTTCCATTTTTTGATGGCTTCAAATAATCCAAACGCGGTAAAAATCGCAAATGGAATCATTAAAAAATACAACGCAACAACCTGATTATCATGACACAATCCAGCATTGAATGGACTGAACTCACTTGGAACCCCACCACCGGATGCAGCAAAATATCGAAAGGTTGCAAGTATTGCTACGCAGAGGTGATGACCCGTCGCTTGCAGGCGATGGGGGTAGAAAAGTATAAAGACGGCTTCAACATTGTCCGTATTCAACCTGAGGAATTGCTGCGGCCTTACGAGTGGAAAAAACCCAGGGTCATTTTTGTCAATAGCATGAGTGATCTATTCCATCCAGAGATTCCACTCGATTACATCAAAATGGTCTTTGGCGTGATGAACGACTGCCGCCAACATCAGTTCCAAATCCTTACCAAACGTGCCGAACGATTGGCTGAGGTCGCTGCGGAGCTTCACTGGACGAGCAATATTTGGATGGGGGTTTCTGTTGAAAATCAAAAAGTAACTAGCCGAATAGATTACCTGCGCGGGACACCAGCGCGCATCAAATTTTTATCCTTAGAGCCACTCCTTGGACCCTTACCCAACTTGAACCTTGTTAATATTGATTGGGTTATCGTAGGTGGTGAAAGCGGAAGAAAACCCCGTCCAATAAAAGCAGATTGGGTTCTTGACATCAAAAATCAATGCATACTTGCAGATGTAGCCTTCTTTTTCAAACAGTGGGGAGGCACAAATAAGAAGAAATCGGGACGGCTACTAGAGGGCAGGACTTATGATAATCTACCCAATATAGAAGGTACTAAGAGTGGCGCAGTAGCTCAATCTCTATATCCTATTTGAACTATTTAGTAACAGTTTAATCCAGAATTTCCCCTCCCGTGGCGAAACCACGCACCCTCTTCTTCTGCTCCAACTGCGGCGCATCCGCCCCCAAATGGTTGAGCAGATGCGCCGCAATGCAACGAATGGAACACCTTCCAGGAAAAACTATGTACCTACACCCGCACAATCTTCGCCCCAATTGCATTCAACCGAGTATCAATGTGCTGATACCCACGATCAATCTGGTGTACATTGTGGATCACACTCTTGCCTTTAGCTGAAAGTGCGGCGATGAGCAGTGCCTGCCCAGCGCGTATGTCTGGCGATGTCATTTCAATGCCCCGAAGCGAATATTTGCGATCTAAGCCAATGACCGTAGCCCGGTGCGGATCACAAAGGATGATCTGTGCGCCCATATCAATCAGTTTATCCGTGAAAAACAGGCGGCTCTCAAACATCTTCTGGTGTACGAGTACTGAGCCGCGCGCCTGGGTAGCAACCACTAAAACAATGGACATCAGGTCGGGTGTGAAACCCGGCCAGGGGGCGTCGTAAATGGTAAGGATCGAACCATCTATAAACGTCTGTATCTCGTAATGTTCCTGAGCGGGAATGTGTAGATCGTCGCCCTGTACGTCAATTTGGATGCCCAGGCGTTCAAAAGTGTGGGGAATGATGCCAAGATGTTCGACGCCCACGTTTTTGATGGTGATTTCGCTCTGGGTCATGGCAGCCAGGCCAATGAACGAACCAATTTCGATCATATCTGGCAGGCAGCGGTGTTCGGTGCCGCTCAGTTTTTCTACCCCTTCGATGTGCAAAAGGTTGGAACCTAGTCCGTCAATTTTGGCGCCCATGCGCTGGAGCATTCGGCAGAGTTGCTGCACATAAGGTTCGCAAGCAGCGTTGTAAATGGTAGTTTTACCCTTGGTAAGCACGGCGGTCATTAGCACATTGGCCGTGCCAGTCACGGAGATTTCATCCATGTGAAGATACCCGCCTTGCAATCCACCCTTGGGTTGTTCAATATAATAAATGTCCTTTTCGTCGTCGTATTTGAATTCCGCGCCCAGTTTCTGGAAACCCAGGAAGTGGGTATCCAACCGCCGCCGACCGATCTTGTCGCCGCCAGGTTTGGGCAGGGTAGCCCGTCCAAATCGGACGAGCAGTGGGCCGATGAGCATCACAGAGCCGCGCAGCCGTCCGGCATCTTTCATAAATTCATTGGAGCGCAAGTACCCGATGTCTATTGTACCCGCGCAGAAGCGGTAAGTATCGGGCGAGAGCCGTTCTACCGTCACGCCAAATCCGCGCAGGAGTTCGATGAGTTTATTTACGTCGAGGATGTCTGGCACGTTCGAGATCGTGACCGGCTCGTCGGTGAGCAGCACTGCGCTGATGATTTGCAGGGCTTCATTTTTGGCGCCTTGTGGCTGGAGTTCGCCCTTGAGTGTTTGGCCGCCGATGACTTCAAAACTGTCGAGTTGCATGAAAATTGGGTTGTTTTGTGTGGGGATTTATATGGATAATGGCGGGCGAAGGTAGTGTGGTTGAAGCAACTCAAAAACATTCAGTTGGTAAGAATGCTGTATCAGCCTATTTTCGCACAGCCAATTCCGCGTCATTTCCCGCAGCCTACTATGACAACACCCGACAGCATCCAAATCCACGACCTATCGTTCGTGCCGCTCATTTCCGAAGAATCCATACAGGATCGTGTCCGCGTAATCGGCCAGGAATTGACCGAGCGCTTACGAGGCAAAAACCCCTTGTTTATCAGCATTTTAAGTGGAGCCTTTGTCTTTGCTTCCGATCTGATTCGGGCTTTCGACAGCCATTGCGAAGTGGGTTTTGTCAAACTGGCTTCCTACACCGGCACCCGCTCTTCCGGCGATGTGCAAACGGTCATGGGACTTGACAAGGACCTCCGTGACCGCCATCTCGTGGTAGTAGAAGACATCGTGGATACGGGGAGGACGCTGCATTTTTTTCTGGAACACCTTCGGGCGCAACAGCCCGCCTCTATTTGTATCGTCACCTGTCTGCGCAAACCAGAAGCAGCGCAATTTCCTGTGCCTGTAGATTTTGTGTGTTTTGAAATTGACGACAAATTCGTGGTCGGCTATGGCCTGGACTACGATGGCTTGGGACGGAATTTGGCGGGAATTTGGCAGCATACATGAATGTCCAATGTCCAACAAGAAATGTCCAATGTCCAAGGATGTGCTGCTCCTGAAATTCGTTGTGACCCAATTACTTGGAGTCAAAGTGAGTGGTTAAGCGCATCAACTACTTGGACATTGGACATTTCTTGTTGGACATTGGACATTCCCTACGGCTTCTCCGGCTCGAGATACATCTGGGTCTCAAAAAGTGGCGTTTCCACAACCGCTTCAATATCAATATTTACCGTAATGTCGTCCACCCAATTGTCGCTGCGCAGCGCAAAGAAAAAGGTGCCTTCGAGTGGGGCGTATCGGCGTTGTGCATCCACACTTACCCCTGTTTGTTGCATGAAGGCGGAGTAGTTTTCTCCCTTGGAAAAGTGCTGCCAGTTGTCCCAATTTACCACGGCATAATCCACATCTTCACCCGACTTGGAAGTGCTGAGGTCAATGGCCATGCCAAGTGCAAATGCTGCCAGCGCGGTCTCCGGCATGATGCCCAGGAGTTTGGCAGCGCCGCCTTGAAATGCTTGTTTGAGCTTCTGCGCGTCTTGTTGCCTGGCCTCCTGCACGGCTTGTCCCACGGCAATTCGATAGGCCCATTGTCGGGTGTTGGGTGGCAAAGTGAATTGGTAGGCATTGACCGGCTTTTTTAAATAAAATTTGCTGGAATTGACGGTAGCCTGACCACCCAGTGAGACGATTTCGGTTTTTTTGCCCGACTGTACACTCTTTTTACCGATGCGGAAAGTGGGGGTCTCTTTCACGTCCCAATTGAGCTGAGTATCAAATCGGGTGGTTTCAGTACTAGCTGGATCGCGATTCAAAATGAATCGGCAGATTTTTTTGTTCAAACCGGTTTCATAGAAACGAAGCAGGTAAATACCTGTTTTGGGTATGAGTATGGTTTTTTTTAATACAGAATCCAGCTCATAAGCGCGATAAAGCAGGTGGCCTTCCGGGTATTGGGAGAATTCGATGGACTTGATTTTTTTGCCTGTTAGTTCTTGTACCTGAAGTTGAATTTGGTCGCCTTCGGCAAAAGCATAGAAATGTTCGCTTGCCCCGTCCAGTTTAAAAGTCTGGTCGGCCACTGGTATAGCAGATTGGGCTATCAGTAAGCTGGACAAAAACATTAGAGCGGTTATTAGGCAAGATTTCATGGCGGTAACGACTAAAAAACGTGCCGCTCGGCGTGGTAACTGGAGCGCACCAAAGGCCCACTTTCTACATATTTCAAGCCTTTGGCTAGCCCAACTTCCCGGTATTCGGCAAAGGTGTCAGGATGTACAAACTCCGCTACTTCCAAGTGCATTTTGGTGGGCTGGAGGTATTGTCCCAGGGTTAAGATATCGCAGCCATTGGCCACAAGTTCGTCCATGGACTGGAAAATCTCCTCTTTTGTTTCACCGAGTCCGACCATGATGCCCGTTTTGGTGCGTTTGCCATATTCTTTGATTCGGCGGATTTGTTCGAGGCTACGCTCCCATTTTGCCTGAGGGCGCACTTTTCGGTAGAGACGCGGAACCGTTTCCATATTGTGGCTCACCACTTCTTGTCCTGCGGAAATCATGCGCTCCAAAGCCTCCCAATTCGCTTTTGTGTCGGGAATCAGGGTCTCAATGGTGGTCTCCGGGCTGCGTTCTTTCACGAGGCGAACGGTTTGATACCAGACTTCAGCGCCTCGGTCTTGCAGTTCATCGCGGTTGACAGAGGTGATGACGGCGTGTTTGACCTTCATGAGCCAGATGGCCTCGGCTACACGACGAGGTTCGTCCGTGTCGTATTCGTTGGGACGACCTGTTTTGACGGCACAAAAGGAGCAAGAGCGGGTGCAGACATTGCCCAAAATCATAAAAGTGGCGGTACCTGCGCCCCAGCATTCGCCCATATTCGGGCAAGAGCCGCTTTGACAAATCGTGTGGAGTTTGTACTCATCTACAATGCTGCGCACATTGCGATAGTTCTCGCCCATAGGCAGGCGGACTTTAAGCCATTCGGGGCGTTTGGGCCGCGAATCAATCCCGGCTTTTTGGGATTCAACGATAGGAAGTTCGAGCATTAAATTTTATTTCCGCTTACCAAACTGCAAATTTAGGAAGAAGTTGAAGAACACCTGTTGATTCTGGTCATCGTTGACAAAAATGGATGCTTTCCGTGCAAAAACATCCACGGTAAGTCCGATTTCCATTGCCTTTACCACTTCGTCGAAGGCACCCCAGTCCATGTGGTAGGCGATTGAACCCGTGCCGCCGGGCAGGAAAGAAATTTCGCCAATGCCCCGGGTGAAGGGGGCTGCGCCTAAGATTTTTGAATTATTGAGAAAATCTTCGCGGTTTGATTCTGAATATTTAACAATGGAAGTACGGCCTATATCGGAAGCTGGGTCTTTGACATTCAACGCCAAATAGTAGGGTTTCAGCAGCCCAAGCGATGGCCCAATGGAATAACTCATGCCCACAGCAACCCCTTTTTGCTTGGCTTTTTCAGAAAAATAACGCTTTTGCCCCCATCCAGAACGGAGCCCAAAGAGACTGTTCTTTTTCCCATAGACGAAAGGTCGCGACGAACGCCGGACACTTGGAGCAGCGTTTTGCCTTTGCTCTTTCGGATGTTTCATCTCGCTAATGCCGAGGCTCAGGGTCTTGGTTTTGTTGTAAGTGCGCAAACGGCCCCACTCCATGCCGAAGCCGAAACTGCGGTTGGTGGCCAATCGCATATTGAACGTTGTCTCGCGGTTATATAGAAAGCCCAGCTCTTCTTTTTGGGCAATCTGTGCATGGCCTTCGAGGGCGAAGGCGGCCAAAAACAGTAGGGATAAAATTGAGCGCAGCATGGGAGCGACATTTTAGGATTCAAAAGTAGAGTTTTTTGGAATACTAACGTTGAAACCTGTGCTATGGTTTTTGTCGTGTGGTGGCGGGACGGGCAAATCGGTTTTTAAAGCCTGAAGACCTTGGTTTTGTTTTGAGAAAATGTAAAAAATTTGCAACTTGCTGGAAAATGATCTTGGAGACCATTTGTTTCCTTCCTGCTGCAAATTGTCATGAATTGACGGGACAAAACGCTGGTTTTCTCGCTGTTGATGTCTCAGCGAACTACCGTTTGATTTTTCAACCAGCCGAAGATCCTCCTCCTTTGAAAGATGACGGCGGTTTGGATTGGTCGGCGGTGACCGAAATTTTAATCCTGGATATTGTTGATTATCAATGACTTACTCCCTTTATTCATTCCACTCCCATGTCTCCTGGCAACAAACGAAATCTAGAATTAGCCCGCGAAATGCTCTCCCCGCCGGGCGATACCATTCAAGAAACCATTGACGCCCTTGGCATGAACCAATACGAATTGGCCGAACGCATGGGCAGGCCCGTAAAAACTGTAAACGACATTATTAAAGGTTAGGAGGCTGTCACACCCGCTACGGATGTACAGCTAGTGGCAGGGGCACGAAGTCTTTGATAGTTTGGTCAGATTATTT